>CANNEW010000204.1 GCA_947503685.1 Comamonadaceae bacterium
AGCCGCAATCGCGGGTAAGCGCTCAGAATTGCGAATCTCCGTATCGCTTTTTCCTTGGACGAAAGCCAGCGCCTGTATCAACAGCTCCAAGGTGCCGTGGCCTATCCAGTCATTCACCTGGATTTGAGATACGTTTGCAAACTCAAAGTGCTGCAAGGTGTCATTGACGGCATCACAAATTTCTGGCGCTGTCTCGACCAGGGTGCCGTCCAGGTCGAACAGGATCAGGTCGTAGCGCCTCATGCGGCGCGCCTCTTACGTTCTATCATTCGCCAAATAAAGGGCGTGAAGATAAGTTGCATGGCCAGCTCCATCTTGCCCCCGGGCACTACGATGGTGTTGGCGCGGCTCATGTAGCTGCCGTCGATCATGCTGCGCAGATATTGAAAATCGATGCCCTTGGGCTTGGCAAAGCGGATGACCACCATGCTTTCGTCGGGCGAAGGGATGTCGCGACTGATAAACGGGTTGCTGGTATCGACCATGGGCACGCGCTGGAAGTTGACATGCGTGTGCATGAATTGCGGGCAGATGTAGTTCACATAGTCGGGCATGCGGCGCAAGATGGTGTCGGTCACGGCCTCGGTGCTGTAGCCGCGCTTGGATTTGTCGCGCCAGAGCTTTTGTATCCACTCCAGATTAATCACAGGAACCACACCAATCAGTAAATCCGGGTGCTTGGCAATATTCACCTCGGGCGTCACCACAGCGCCATGCAAGCCTTCGTAAAACAGCAAATCGGTGCCGGCAGGCACGTTCTGCCAGGGCGTGAAGGTACCGGGCTCTTGTTTAAAGGGAGCTGCTTCTTCAGGGTCGTGCAAATATTTGCGTTGCTTGCCGGTGCCGGTCTTTGCGTAGTCGGCAAACAGTGCTTCAAGTTCAGAGAACAAATTGTTTTCGGGGCCGAAATGGCTGAAATTCTTGTTGCCTTTGGCCTCGGCCTCGGCCAAGCGCAGCTTCATGTCGGTGCGGTCATAGCGGTGAAAGCTGTCGCCCTCGATGATCGCAGCATTGACACCTTCCCTGCGGAAAATGTTTTCGAACGTACGCGTCACCGAGGTGGTGCCTGCGCCGCTGGAGCCGGTGATGGCAATGATGGGATGTTTTTCTGACATGGGGATTCCCTGAACTAAAAAATCTTAAAACCGGAACAAGCTGCGCTCGGCGAACAAGGGGTTGTGTTCCTCGGTTTGCACAGGCTCGCGGTGGTAACGCTCAATGCGCTCCACTTCGTTGCGCGATCCAAAAACCAAGCCGATCCGCTGATGCAGCGATGTCGGTGAAACGTCCAAAACCGGTATTTCCCCGGTGCTGGCGCGGCCTCCGGCTTGCTCCATGATCATGCCCACCGGATTGGCCTCGTACAGCAGGCGCAGACGCCCGGCTTTGCTCGGGTCTTTGGTGTCGCGCGGATACATGAACACGCCCCCGCGCATCAAAATACGGTGCGCTTCGGCCACCATGCTGGCAATCCAGCGCATATTGAAATCCTTGCCGCGCGATCCGGTTTTTCCAGCCAAGCATTCATCTACATAGCGCTTGACAGGCGTTTCCCAAAAGCGGCTGTTGGACGCGTTGATCGCAAATTCATGCGTGTCCGGCGGCACCTGGATGTTTCGGTGGGTGAGCATGAACTCGCCCAGGTTGGGGTCCAGGGTAAAGCCTTGCACGCCATTACCCAGGGTGAGCACCAGCATGGTGGTTGGGCCGTAGATCGCGTAGCCTGCCGCGACCTGGCGCGTGCCCGCTTGCAAAAAATCAGCCTCTTGCACATCGCGCCCGTCCTCAGGCCCGCGCAGCACAGAAAAAATACTGCCCACTGACACATTGACATCGATATTGCTAGAGCCGTCTAGCGGGTCAAATACCAGCAGGTATTTGCCGCGCGGGTATTGGGTAGGTATTTGGTAGGGGTGCTCCATTTCCTCGGACGCCATGCCTGCCAGATTGCCGGCCCACTCGGTGCGCCGGATAAAGGCCTGGTTGCTCAGCACATCCAGTGTTTTCTGCGCTTCGCCCTGCACATTGACTGATGCGCCATCGCCGTTTTTATGGTCGCCCAGCACCTGCCCGAGCTCGCCGAATGCTACGCCGCGAGCAATCGCTTTGCAGGCCAGGGCGATGTCGAGAATCAGGGCGTTGAAATCGCCGCTTGCGCCGGGGAATTTGCGTCGCTCCTCGATCAAAAACTGCGTCAGGGTGGAATGCTGGGAGCGGGCAGACAAGGGCATGGCAAGGTCTCGGGAAAACAAAAAATCAGCTGGGGTGGGCTTGAGAATGCCAGATGCGCAAGTCCGCCACCGTGGTATTCCCCAAATCCGGTATCACACGCAAGGCGCGTTCAAAGCGGTGGTGGGCGGTAAAGCTATTGGGCGTGACCACTGTGGGCAAGCCAGCGGCCAGCGCGGCTTGCAAACCATTGGCGGAATCCTCAATCGCCATGCAGTCACCGCAAGCCATGTTCATGCGTTGCAAGGTTTGCAAATAGACCTGGGGATGCGGTTTTTTCCGCGGCGCGGTCGATGCGTCTTCCACCACGCCAAACAAACTGCGCCAGTGCGCGCCAATGGCTTTGCGAAGCAGGGCAGCAATATTGACCGGCGATGTGGTGGTGGCAATGGCCAGCGCTAGGCCTTGTTCATCGGCCGATTCAATCAGGCGCAATACGCCCGGGCGCAGGCTTACCATGCCGTCATTGACCATGCCTTCGTAGGCTGCTGTTTTGAGTTCGTGCAGGCGCGCAATTGTGTCTTGCAGCGAATGAGCCTCAATGCCCACAATATCGCCGCGCGTTTGCTTCCAGTAATGGGCAATCCGCTCCTTGCCGCCGGAAATATCCAGCAAGTCGATGTACAGCGCCTCATCCCAGACCCAGTCCAGGCCTTCTTCAGCAAACGCAAGGTTAAAGGCCGCACGGTGCGCAGACTCGGTATCGGCCAAGGTGCCATCGACGTCAAAAATAAGCGCTTTAAGCATCAGATCAGCTCCAACCTTTTTACGCATCCGAGCGGACGGCCGCTTGCTGAAAGACCCGACTGGCGGCGAAGTCGGACGCAGTCAGGGTCCGTAAATCATCGACGCTGAGCTGCCGGTCGCGGTCGGCAAAGAGTCGGCTGGCCTGGCGCAGCCGCGCCCGGTCCAATGCATTGCGCACGCTGCGGGCGTTGGCAAAGTGGGGTTGCTGCACCCGTAAGCTCAGGTACTGCTGGAACACCGTGTCGGCATCCGACGCAAACACATAGTTCTGCTGGATCAGCATTTTCTGCGATATCTGCAGCAACTCGTCAACCGAATAGTCGGGGAAGTCGAGGTGGTGTGCGACGCGGGAACTCATGCCAGGGTTGGATTCGAAGAAAGTATCCATCCGGTCTTTGTAGCCCGCCAGAATCACCACCAAGTCATCGCGCTGGTTTTCCATGACTTGCAGCAGTATTTCGATGGCCTCCTGCCCGTAGTCGCGCTCGTTTTCCGGACGGTACAAATAGTAGGCCTCGTCAATGAACAGCACACCACCCATGGCTTTCTTCAGCACTTCTTTGGTTTTGGGCGCGGTGTGGCCGATGTACTGGCCCACCAAATCGTCACGGGTCACGGCTACCAGGTGGCCCTTGCGAACATAGCCTAGGCGGTGCAGGATTTGCGCCATGCGCATAGCCACCGAGGTTTTGCCAGTGCCAGGGTTGCCCACAAAGTTCATGTGCAAGCTCGGCGCCTCGCTGACCAGACCCAGATTGATGCGCAGCTTGTCAATCACCAGCAAGGCCGCTATGTCGCGGATGCGGGCCTTCACCGGAGCCAGTCCCACCAGATCGCGGTCCAGCTCGGCGATGACCTCCTCCACCTGCGACTGCGCCAAAACCTCACCCACGCTACGCGCTTGGCCCAGGGCCACTGCCGGCGTATTCACGGGTTGCGCTGCTGCCGTTGTCACAGGTGTCTCGGCGCGCACGCCAGGAATGGAGGAGTTACTCATGGCTGTGTCGCAGTCTGGGCGCGCTTAGTAGCGCTCGCCTTCGGGTTTGTCGGTGGCGTAGCTGTGTACGGTGTACTGGATCTGACGCCCGCCGATCTCCTGCCTCGTCAGGCCGAAGCCGGGCTCGGTCTTGGGCCGGTTGACGATGTACGACATTTGCACCGACTCAACGCCTTGTGTTGCATCGAAGGCCGTGACACGAATGTAGTGATTAGGAAACGTCTTGCGGCAGGCATTGATCTCCGTCAAGATTGCTGACGCGTCCTTCAAGTCAAACATCGGGTTGCCGTACATCTCCCAGTAGGTGTTACGAGGATGCGGGTCATCGGTGTATTCAATGCCGATTGCCCAGTTTTTGCCGAGCGCGTACTCTATTTGTGCGCTGATCTGCTTGTCAGTGAGTTCGGGCAGGTAGGAAAACTGGCCCTGGGTGAGGCGGTTGCCTTGGTTAGTCATCATGATGAGGTATCTCCTTAAATAGAAGCCGTCGGCGTGACGGCGAAGTCGGCGGTGTCGGTGGATTCGTAGTTAAAGCTGATGTCGCCCCAGGTGTCGATGGCGGCCTTCAAAGGCGAGCACCACTTGGCGGCGTCCTGCAGGATCTGCGGACCTTCGTTCCAGATGTCGCGGCCTTCATTGCGCGCCAGCACCATGGCTTCGAGGGCGACGCGGTTCGCCGTGGCTCCGGCTTGGATGCCCATCGGGTGGCCGATCGTGCCGCCGCCGAACTGTAGCACCACGTCATCGCCGAGGTAGGTCAGCAACTGGTGCATCTGGCCAGCATGGATGCCGCCAGAAGCCACGGGCATGACCTTGTTCAGAGACGCCCAGTCTTGCTCGAAGAACAGACCCTTTTCGAGTTGCATCGGTGTGTGCGTGTCGAGCAGCGTGTCGTAGAAGCCCCGGATCATCATCGGGTCGCCTTCCAACTTGCCGACCACTGTGCCGGCGTGGATGTGGTCCACACCCGCCATGCGCATCCACTTGCAGATAACGCGGAAGTTCATGCCGTGGTTCTTCTGGCGCGAGTAGGTGCTGTTGCCTGCGCGGTGCAGGTGCAAGATCATGTCGTTCTTTCGCGCCCACAAGGCCATGCTCTGGATCGCCGTGTAGCCGATCACCAGGTCGATCATGATGATCACGCTGCCCAGGCTCTTGGCGAACTCGGCACGTGCGTACATTTCTTCCATCGTGCCGGCGGTGACCTGC
>CANNEW010000205.1 GCA_947503685.1 Comamonadaceae bacterium
ACCGCGGGCAAGGCTTCGATATCGAGCAGCACTTTGCGCGCAGCGCGGCGCGCTTGCATGACGCTGCGCGCCACCACCAGGCCTACGACTTGCCCGATATGCTGCACGGTGTCGCGCGCAAAGATGGGTTCATCACCCGCAAAGGACGCGAGCATGCCCTGGCCCGCAATATCTTGCGCCAGCACCACGGCCACCACCCCGGGCATGGCCCGCGCGGCGCGGGCATCCACACCTTTGAGCTTGCCGTGGGCCACGGTGGACAGGATGGGTGCGGCATGCAGCGTGCCTTGCAGCTCGGGCATGTCGTCGATGAAAGTGGCGGCGCCAGCCACCTGGGCGCGGGCGCTTTCGTGCGGCGCATCGCGGCCACTGGCCGGGAAGGCGGCGGCGCGCACTTTGCTGCGGGCTTGCGGGGCGCTCATGCTTGCAACTCCAGGTCCATTTGGTGGATGTCGGTGGCCGTTTGGCCCTGGCTTTCCAGCCAGAAGCGCCAGAGCAAATTGCCCAGCACCTGGCGGCGGTAGCCGCCGCTGGCACGCATGTCGGAGATGGGGGCAAACTCGGCGCGCAGCGTGTCCATGGCGGCGCGCACCGTGGCCTCGGTCCAGGGCTGGCCGCGCAAAGCAGCTTCGGTGGCGCGCGCCCGTGCCGGGGTTGCAGCCACGCCGCCCGCGCCGATAGAGGCCCGCGTCACCTTGCCACCTTGAATGTGCAATTGCAGCGCCAGGCAGACGGCTGAAATATCGTCTTCCGTGCGCTTGGAAATTTTGTAAACGCGGGCCAGTTCCCCGCGCTGCGGGCGCGGCACTTTGATATAGGCGAGGACTTCATCGAAGGCCATGCATGTTTGCCGGTAGCCGGTGTAGAGCGCTTCCAGCGGCATTTCGCGGTAACCGCGTGAGCTGGCCAGCACGATGTTGCTGCCCAGGGCGATGAGCAAAGGCATGGAGTCGCCAATCGGCGAGCCATTGGCCACGTTACCGCCCAGGGTGCCGGCGTTGCGCACCGGCAGGCCAGCAAAACGGTCGGCAAAGCTTTGCAGCTGCGGGCGGTCTTTGACCAGGGCAACAAAGGCGTCGTGCAGTCTGACCGCCGCGCCGATAGCGATGTGGTGCGGGTAGCGATCCACCTGGCGCAGCTCGGCCACGCGCGTGGTGTCGAGCACGCGCGCAAATTGGCGGTGCTGCTTGGTCACCCACAGGCCGACATCGGTGCAACCAGCGACCAGTTGTGCATCCGGGTGCGCGCGGCGCAAGGCCAGTAAATCGGCCAGCGCCGTGGGGGCGAGATAGGCGGGTTGAGCGGACTGCGTGGGCGCCGCATCCGCACCTGCGGATCGCGCCAGCGCCTTGAGTTGCTGGCGCAGCGCGGGGCTATCCAAAGGCATGGGCGGCGAGGCTTGCATCTGGCAGGCCGCATCCAAAATCGGGCGGTAGCCGGTGCAGCGGCACAGATTGCCAGAGAGCGCCTGCTGCGCGCTTTCGCGGGTAATGGGCGTCTTGCCCGCCTGCTCGTACAGCGCCGCCATGCTCATCACAAAGCCCGGCGTGCAAAAGCCGCATTGCGAGCCGTGGCACTGCACCAGGGCCTCTTGCGCCGGGTGCAAGCGGCCATCGGGGGCGGCCAGGTCTTCTACCGTCCACAGCGCCATACCATCGACTGAATGCGCCAGTTTGATGCAGCTATTGACGGCACAGGTTTGCAATTTGCCAGCTTGCAACTGCCCCACGACTACGGTGCAGGCACCGCAATCGCCCTCGCCGCAGCCCTCTTTGGTACCGGTCTGGTGCAGGTCCTCACGCAGCACTTCCAACAAAGTGCGCTGCGGCGGGACATCGTGCAGGGTGTGCAGGGCGCCGCCCTTGACAAAGCGGATGGGCTTGGTTTGTGCTTTCGGTAGGGTCATGGAGCTTGGCGATGCCTCAAACAAGTGCAAGGGTAAATCAGGACAGCCTGCGCTGGCCTTGACGGTAGCATACGCACTCTTTTGAAAACCCAAGCGCCCACTCTGCCCCACCACCTGTCGCATGACCTTTCCCCGCCTTGAACTAACCGGCATCACCAAAGCCTATCCGGGGGTGGTGGCCAATAGTGCGGTGTCGCTTACGGTGCTGCCCGGACAGACGCATGCGGTGCTGGGCGAAAACGGCGCGGGCAAGTCCACGCTGATGAAAATCATCTACGGCTCTGTAAAGCCCGATGCCGGCCAGATGCGCTTTAACGGTCAGCCAGTGCACATACGCAACCCCAAAGAGGCGCGCGCGCTGGGCATCAGTATGGTGTTTCAGCATTTCAATTTGTTTGACACGATTACCGTGGCCGAGAACGTCTGGCTGGGTCTGGACAAAAGCCTGAGCCTGGACCAGGTGAGCGAGCGCATCAGCGACAAGGCACGCCAATACGGCCTGGACATCGACCCTGCGCGCCCGGTGCACACGCTAGGCGTGGGCGAGATGCAGCGGGTGGAAATCATCCGTGCGCTGCTGACGCAGCCCCAGTTGCTGATACTGGACGAGCCGACCTCGGTGTTGACGCCGCAGGCGGTGGAAAAACTGTTTGTGGTGCTGCAACAGCTGGCCTTGGAGGGCTGCAGTATTTTGTACATCAGCCACAAGCTGCACGAAATCCGCGCCCTGTGCAATGCCTGCACCGTGCTGCGAGGCGGCAAGGTGACGGGGGTGTGCAACCCGGCAGAGGAGTCCAACGCCTCCCTGTCCAAGCTGATGATTGGCGCCGAACCGCCGCAACTCAAGCATGAAGTGCGCGAACCCGGCGCGGCGCGCTTGACGGTGCGCGATTTGCGCCTGTCGCGCGAAGACCAGTTTGGCGTGGACTTAGCTGGCATTTGCCTGGAGGTGCGCGCTGGCGAGGTGCTGGGAATCGCTGGCGTTTCGGGTAACGGACAGCGCGAGTTGCTGTATGCCTTGTCCGGCGAAGACTGCCGCGCGCCAAAAGGCAGTATCCGCATGGGAGAGCTCGATGTATCTGGCAAAGACCCTGCGGCGCGGCGCGCTTTGGGCCTCCATTTCGTCCCGGAAGAGCGCTTGGGCCGCGGCGCCGTGCCCACGCTGAGTTTGGCACACAACCTGCTGCTCACGCGCACCGAGGCGATTGCCTGGCCCGGCTTTGCCGGAGGCTGGCTGCAGCTGGGCCTCTTGCGCGCGCAGGCGCAGCGCATCATCGAGCGATTTGGCGTGAAGGCCAATGGGCCGGACGCAGCGGCGCGCTCGCTGTCGGGCGGCAATTTGCAAAAATTCATTGTCGGGCGCGAGATCGACGCCCAGCCTGGGCTATTCATCGTGTCGCAACCGACCTGGGGGGTGGACGTGGGCGCCTCGGCACAAATACGCGGTGCGATTTTGGCCTTGCGCGATGCCGGATGCGCGGTGCTGGTGGTCAGCGAAGAGCTCGATGAGTTGTTTGAAATTTGCGACCGCTTGCACGTCATTGCCCATGGCAAGTTGTCGCCCTCGATTGCAGCAGGCCAGGCCACGGTGGCGCAAATGGGTGAGTGGATGAGCGGCTTGTGGGAAGCAACGGCATGATCAAGCTGCAAGTGCGCGCCCAGCCTTCGGCCTTTTGGACCTTTGCATCGCCTTTGCTGGCGCTGCTGATTACCGTGCTGCTGGGTATTTTGCTATTTAGCCTGCTGGGCAAAGACCCGGTGCGGGGCTTGCAAATGTTTTTCTGGGAGCCGGTGAAAAGCGCTTATGCCTTGGGCGAACTGGTGGTCAAGGCCACGCCTTTGCTGCTGATCGCGCTCGGGCTGGCGGTGTGTTTTCGCTCCAATGTGTGGAATATTGGCGCCGAGGGGCAGTACATCATTGGCGCAGTCTGTGCCAGCGGCGTGGCACTGCTCGCCGAGAAGGACACGGGCAGCTGGATGGTGGTGGCCGTTATTTTGGCGGGCGTGCTGGGCGGCATGTTTTGGGCCGGCATCACTGCGCTACTGCGCGACCGCTTTAATGCCAATGAAATTTTGGTCAGCCTGATGATGGTGTATGTAGCGGTGCAGGTGCTGGGTCTCTTGGTCTATGGCCCGTGGAAAGACCCGCTGGGATATAACTTTCCGCAGACCAAGAATTTTGACGCGGTAACCCGCATTCCGCGCCTGATGAGCGACTCGCGTATGACGATTGGCGTCTTGTTTGCCCTGGCCGGTGTGGCTGCGGTGTGGGTGTTTTTGTTCCGCACCCGCGCCGGGTTTGCCCAGCAGGTGGGAGGCCTAGCACCGGCGGCGGCGCGCTATTCCGGCTTTTCGGCGCGCCAGGCTTTATGGACCGCGCTGCTGGTCTCGGGCGGCATGGCCGGGCTGGCGGGGGCGCTGGAGGTTGCGGGGCCGATCGGGCAGCTGACGCCGTATGTGCCTGCGGGCTATGGATTTGCCGCCATCATCGTGGCTTATGTGGGTCGGCTGCATCCGGTAGGGCTGGTGTTTTCCAGCCTGCTGATGAGCATGTTTTATATCGGTGGCGAGCTGGCGCAATCGCGTCTGGGGCTGCCCAAGTCGCTGACCGGTGTGTTCCAAGGGCTTTTGCTGTTCAGCCTGCTGGCCTGTGACACCTTGGTGAACTACCGGCTGGTGCGCCAGGCGCAAGCTGCAAACGAGGGGAGTCGCTGATGGAATCCTATGCACTGCTGATCGCCGCCACGCTCAATGCCGGCACCGTGTTGGCTATCGCTTCGCTGGGGCTGCTGATCAACGAGAAAGCGGGCATCGTCAACCTGGGCGCCGAGGGCATGATGCTGTGCGCCGCCATCGCCGGTTTTGCTACGGTGGTGCACACCGGCAGCGACAGCTTGGGCTTTGTGGCGGGCATGCTGGCGGGCGGCCTGATGGCGGCCCTATTTGGCGCACTGGTGATCTGGCTCAATACCAACCAATACGCCACCGGCCTGGCGCTCAGCCTGTTTGGCGCCGGCTTTTCTGCCTTTGTGGGCGTGGGCTATGTCCAAGAAAAAATGCCTGAGCGGCCGACTTTTGCGATTGCCGGCTTGTCGGACATTCCCCTGCTCGGTTCGGCACTGTTCAAGCACCACCCGCTGGTGTATTTGACGATTGCTTTTGCCGGCGCCTTGGTCTGGTTTTTGTACCGCACTCGCAGCGGCTTGATTTTGCGCAGCGTAGGCGAAAGCCCGGAATCGGCCCATG
>CANNEW010000206.1 GCA_947503685.1 Comamonadaceae bacterium
AAAAGCGCAAAGCGCGCCACCTCGGCCAAGTGCCAGCCGCTGCCCGCGCCATGCTGGCCTTGGTAACGGAAAGAAACCCAGTCCTGTTGCGCATTCCACACCAGCACCGGCGAGACCATGAGCAGCGCCAGCAACACCGCCAGCCAGGGCCAGGGAGTGCGCAATATGCGCAGGCCGTGGACGGACAAAAGGCACAAGCCCGAAGCCAAGGCCAAAAAAATGGCGGTGTATTTGCTCAGGCCCGCCAGCCCTAGCAGGCAGCCCCATAGCAACCAGTCGCCTCGGTAGGCCAGCCCGTCAGACTGCATCAGGCGCAAGGTTTGTCCCATGAGTAAAACTGTGAAAAACATCAGCAAGGTATCGGGCACCAAGCCGATTCCCAGCACGTGTAGCAAGGGCGCCAGTGCAAGCGCAGCCAGTGACCACAAACCGGCTTCACCTGCGTGGCCGAAATTGCTATTGCCTTGCAGGTACTCGGCCAGCCGGTACACGCCCAGCACCGTTCCCAGCCAGAAGAGTCCGGGCACTAAGCGCAAGAAGACGACTGGCGCATCCACTACCACCAAGGGCCATTGGACCCAGCCGACCAAAGGCGGATGGTCAAAATAACTCAGCGCCGGGTGGTAGGCATACAAAAGGTAATGCGCCTCGTCCACCGACAAGCCGATGAAGCCACCTAGCACCGCATGCAGCAAGACCAAAGCTGCCAACAAAGCGCTATGGCGCGGGTGCTGGCCCAGCGCGCGCAAGCCTTGGCGAATCAATGCCGGCAACACAAATTTTTCCGAAGAGAAAGCATGCCGCAGTCTAAACTGCCGCCCCAAGGCCGGGGCCAACGCCCCCGTGCCTCAACCCCAGCCCCATGTAAAGGAAACCTATGCCCACCTACCATGTAGAAATGATTGAAGGCCGCACCCTGGAACAAAAGAAAAAACTGGTGCAAGAAATTACCCGCATCAGCGTTGAAGTACTGGGCGGTTCGCCCGGCTCGGTGGACGTGATCATCACCGACATCAAGGCTGACAACTGGGCCACCGGCGGCAAACTCTGGAGCGAGCCGCGCGACTAAGGCGCGCCGCACAGATTCAGACTGCGATAGCGACCTCTAGCGCATCGACAAACATGGCCGGCACATCAAAGCCGGTCTGGTCGCTGATCTCCTGAAAACAGGTCGGGCTGGTGACGTTGATCTCCGTCAGGTGGGTGCCAATGATGTCTAGCCCCACCAACAAGAGGCCGCGTGCCGCCAGCGTCGGGCCCATGGCTTGGGCCATGGCCCGGTCGGCGTCGTTCAAGGGTTGGGCCACGCCCAGGCCACCGGCAGCCAGGTTGCCGCGCACCTCACCGCCCTGCGGAATACGCGCTAGGCAAAAAGGCACCGGCACCCCGCCAATGACCAGCACGCGCTTGTCGCCTTGTGCAATCGCCGGCAAAAACTTTTGCACCATCAGGCTTTGCGCGCCCTCGCGGTTCAGCGTTTCGATGATGCTGCCCAGATTCAGCCCGTCGGCCTTGACGCGGAAAATGCCCATGCCGCCCATGCCATCGAGCGGCTTCAAGATGATGTCTTGGTGCTCGGCATGAAAGGCGCGTACCGCTTGCGCATCGCGGGTCACCAGCGTGGGGCCGATGTGCTGCGGGAACTCCATAATCGCCAGCTTCTCGGGGTGGTCGCGCAGCGCACGCGGCTTGTTGAATACCTTGGCGCCTTCGCGCTCGGCCTGCTCCAGCAGGTGCGTGGCGTAAAAATATTCGCTGTCAAAAGGCGGGTCTTTGCGCATGACGATAGCGGCAAAGCTATGCAACGCCAGCACCGTGCTCTGCTGTTCTTCGAACCAGTGCTCGGCCTGCCCGGTCAGGGTGATACGCCGCGTGTGCGCCTGCACCACGCCGCCTTGCTGCCATAGCAAGTGTCGCGGCTCGCAAGCGGCAATCTGATGGCCGCGCCGCTGCGCCTCGCGCATCATGGCAAACGTGGTGTCCTTGTAGGTCTGAAAAGACTCCAGCGGGTCAGCGACAAACAAAATCTGCATCAAAAAAGTCCTCCGGGATTACGTCCTAGCCCTGGGTTCAGACACCAGGCTGGGAAAGCGGCCAAGCGCCAGACGAAGGCGCCTGCGGTTTAGCTCTTGCCTGGCCGGTAGTGTTGCACAGCCAGCGCCAGGCTGCCGGCCAGCAAGCCCCAAAAGGCCGAGCCTACGCCGCCGATGACCACGCCGCTCAAGGTAATCAAAAAAGTCACCATGGCCGCTTCACGGTCTGATTCTTTATGCAAAGCGCTGGCCAGACCATTGCCGATGGTAGCCATCAAGGCCAGGCCGGCGATGGCCACAACCAGGGTTTGCGGAAAAGCGCTGAGCATGGCCATGATGGTGGCGCCAAACAAGCCGAGGGCGATATAGAGCAGGCCGCAACAGACCGCGGCGGTGTAGCGGCGCGCCTTGTCTGGGTGCGCTTGCGGACCCATGCACATGGCGGCGGTGATGGCGCTTAAGTTCAGCGAAAACGCGCCAAAGGGCGCAAACACCAGGGTAGCGACGCCGGTCATCGTGAGGATGCGGGAGATCGGCAAACCGGCGTCTCCTCCGTTAGCACGTTCGTCGCCAAAACCACAGGCCTTGATGGCGGCCACACCGGGCATGTTTTGCGAGGCCATGGTCACCACAAACAAGGGCAGCGCCAGACTGACCATGGCCGACCACGTAAATTCAGGCGCCACGTACACCGGCCAAGTCAGGCCCGTGGGAATCACCACATTAGCAAACCCCCCCTGCCCTGCCACAAACAAAATAGCAAATAAAAGCGTAAGCGGCACCGCATACAAGGGCATAAAACGCCGGCCCAGCAAATACGTCGACAACATTAGCAAGACCAAAGGCAAGGCAGTTTGCGCGGCGGCAAAACCTGCAATGCCAAAGCGCGCCAACACCCCCGCTAACAAAGCGCTGGCGATGCTCAGCGGAATGCGCTTGGTCAAGGCCTCAAACCAACCGCTGGCGCCGATCAGAACGATCAAGGCCGCACTCGCCATAAACGCGCCTACCGCTTGGCCCATGCTGAAACCGCCAGCCAGGCCGGCGCTGGCCAATACTGCAGCGCCCGGCGTGCTCCAGGCCACCATCACGGGTTTGCGAATCATCAATGATGGTATGGCGGTAGTCAGGCCCATGCCGATGCTGATCGCCCAGACCCAGGAAGCCAGCATTTCCTGGGTTGCGCCAAAAGCTTGCGCGGCCTGAAAAACGATGGCGATGGAGCTGGTAAAGCCCACCAGTACCGCCACGAAACCGGCAGTGAAAGTGGACCAGCTCAGGTCTTTAAAAAATTGCACCGTGGGCTAAATTTCTATCTTGGAGCCCAGCTCGACCACCGAGTTATTGGGCAGGTTCAAAAAGTCAGCGGCGCTGCTGGCGTTATGGTGCATTTGGGCAAAGAGCTTTTCGCGCCAAGGCGCCATGCCCTCGCCCAAGACCGGAACCACAGTATCGCGGGACAAAAAGAAACTCGTGGACATCGGCTCCAAAGCCACGCCCCTGCCTTTGAGTTGTTGCAAGGCTTTGGGAACGTCCGGGTCGTTTTTAAAGCCGTAGTGAATCAGCACCTGCCAGCAGTCATGGCCCAGGCGTTCGATCTCGATACGCTTGTCCAGGCCGATCCAGGGCACTTCATGGTTGCGCACCGTCACAAACAAATTGGTCTCATGCAACACTTTGTTGTGCTTCAAGTTATGCAAGAGCGCATTGGGCACCGTGCCCACCGCGGCACTCAGAAACACCGCCGTGCCATCCACACGGGCGGGCGGGCTGATAAATACCGAGTCTAAAAACCCACGCAAATCCAACGCGTCGGCCTTGATTTTGGAGTTGAGCAAGGCCCGCCCGTCCTTCCAGGTCCCCATGAGCACAAAGATTACCGCGCCAATGGCCAAGGGGAACCAGCCGCCGTCAAAGAGTTTGAGCAAGTTGGAGGCCCAAAACATAAAGTCCACCGCAAAGAAAAAGCCAGTGGCCAACAAGCACAAGGCCAGTGGGTATTTCCAGTGGTAGCGGATGACGAAAAAGGTCAGGATGGTGGTAATTAGCATGTCGGTACATACCGCGATGCCGTAAGCTGCCGCCAGATTGCTAGAGGACTTGAACATGCCCACCGCCAGCACAATGACGGCAAACAAGCCCCAGTTGACGGCCGGGATATAAATCTGCCCGGCCTCACGCGCGCTGGTGTGGATTAAGTTCAGGCGCGGCAGGTAACCCAGTTGAATCACCTGCTTGGTCACGCTAAAGGCGCCGGTGATCAAGGCCTGCGACGCGATCACTGCTGCGGCTGTGGCCAGTACCACCAAGGTGATCAGTGCCCAGTCCGGCGCCATCATGTAAAACGGGTTTTTTACCGCGGCCGGGTTGGCCAGCAGCAAAGCGCCCTGGCCGAAGTAGTTCAGGGTCAGTGAGGGCATGACCACTGCAAACCAGGCAATACGGATAGGCTTTTTGCCAAAGTGGCCTAAATCGGCGTAGAGTGCTTCGGCACCCGTGACGCACAAGACCACCGCGCCTAACAAGATGAAGGTAATGCCGGGATTTTCCCAAACAAAAATCGCTGCGTAATGGGGGCTGATCGCCAACAAAATGGCCGGGTTGGCGGCGATATGAAAAACACCCAAAGCGCCGATAACAGCAAACCATACCAAAGTAATGGGGCCGAAAAATTTGCCAATGCCGGCCGTACCGCGCTTTTGCACCCAAAACAGGCAAAACAAAATTACCAAGGTCAAAGGCACCACGTACTTCACAAAGCGCGGCGAAATCACCTCCAGACCTTCGACGGCTCCCAGCACCGAGATGGCTGGGGTAATCACCCCATCACCGTAAAACAAGCAGGTACCAAAAATGCCTACATTGAGCAGCACGCCGCGTAAGACCGGCTTGTCCTTGACCGCTTGCGAGGCCAAGGCCAGCATAGCGATGAGCCCCCCCTCGCCCGCGTTGTCAGCGCGCAACACCAAGACCACGTATTTGAGCGAGACGATGATGGTCAGCGTCCAGAAAATCATGGACAAGATGCCGTACACATTGTCTGGAGTGAAGGGCACATGCCCGGAGCCGAACACTTCTTTGA
>CANNEW010000207.1 GCA_947503685.1 Comamonadaceae bacterium
TACCACGGCTGGCAGTTTGCGCCTACGGGCCAATGTGTGCGCGTGCCCGCCTTGCCCGGCTTTGTGCCGCCTGCCGGCCATGCGGCGCGGGTGTTTGCGGTGCAGGTGTGGTCTGAGCTAGTCTGGGTTTGCTTGGAGCCCGGCTTGCCCGTCGCTGTTGGCGGTAGCGGTACTGAAGATGACCATGAATCGAGCGCAGTGCCTGCTGTCCAAGCCTTGCCGCAGTTTGAAGCCGAGGCCGACGCCCGCCTGCGCAAGCTCAATTGCGGCCCTTACGATGTCGCGACCAGCGCGCCGCGCATTGTGGAAAACTTTTTGGACATGGCGCACTTTGGCTTTGTGCACGAAGGCTGGCTGGGCGCTCGAGACACTCCAGAAATTCCGGACTACCAGGTAGAGCCCACGGCCACCGGCTTGGTCGCCAGCGGCTGCAAGGCCTGGCAACCCCAGTCCAATCTGCACAGCACGCGCGGCGCGTTGGTGGAATACCGCTACGAAGTGACAGGGCCATACACGGCTGTGCTGGCCAAGGTGCCCGAGGCCGGTAGCACGGCGGTGCAGGGCTGGCGCGAGTCGATTGCCTTGTTTATTTGCCCATTGGGCCCGGAGCGCAGCCGGGTCTGGTTCCGCCTGGCGGTGGCCGACTTTGCGACGGATGCGGCCCAGCTACAGGCCTTTCAGCACACCATCTTCACCCAGGACCAACCGGTGCTGGAGTCGCAGCGCCCCGCCCGACTACCCCTGGAGGTGCGCGCCGAAGCCCACACCGCGGCGGACAAAGCCTCTGCGGCCTACCGGCGGTTTTTGCGCCAGGCGGGCATCTTGTTTGGCACTTGCTAGGGGATACCCGCCCTCAGGGCAGTCGTGGATAGCCGCTGTCGATAGCAATTGTTTCCATGTCTATGCATTTTTGGTAGACCGCCAAGTCGGGTGTTTCAAAACCACCAATCAGTAGCTGCGCCAAAGTGTTGGCTGCTGCGGGCGCAGTGATCAAGCCATGCAGACATGTGCGAAGGGCTTGCACCTGTTCTGGTGGGGTGCTTAGCGCAGTAATCAGCGGCAAACCAGGGTAGGGCGCGCTGTGGCCAATGACGCACAGACCGTGCGTGGCGGGTGCATCATGCGTTTGCAGCAAGGCCCATGTGACGCAGTCGATCGCGGCCAAGTCGGCGCCGCCCTCGCGCACGGCGTCCACCGAGCCGCGATGGCTGCCGGTTTCCAAGGCAGCGGCGAAGAATGTGCTGCCTTGCGCCAGAGGTGCGACTGCAGCCCGCAGTGCGTTGTAGCCCGATTGCGAATCTGCGCTATTCAAGGCCACACGCCGGTTGCGTAAATCCGCCAGCAGCAGGTCTTTATGTTCTTGCCGCGCGATAAAAACGCTGCGGCACTCGATGCCCTCGCAACCCGGCGCCGTATAGCGAAAGCAGCCGAGCAACTGCACCTGGCCTTTCAAGCCGTGCGTCAAAGGGTAGCCGCAGGTCTGACTCAGCAGCAGCGTAGGTGCTAGCCAATGTGCATGTAAATCCTGTGGCCACTCGACGGCATTTGGCAAACCGTGCAGGCCATGTTCCTGCAATGCTTTGCGCAATAGTGTCCAAAGATTTTCTACCGCACCCGGCGCGCCCAAATACATGGGCAAAGCGACCTGAGCCGCACTCATTCAATGTGCCTGTAGTCCGCATTTAAGGCGCGAGTTTGCTGGCCTGGCGTATCGAGCGGACGTAGCGCATAGCGCGCAAAAAGTGCGAGGTAGCCTGTAAGCAGGTACCCGCCGTTACGCGTTAAAAAATGGTCTCGGTGCGCGCGGTATAGGGCGGGGATACGGTACCAGGCCAGCTTGGGCTGCGCGTGGTGTACGGCGTGGTAATTGTTGTTCAGATACAGCACGCGCCATAGCCAGCCCGCTTCATGAATCACGATGCGATGCTGCGGGTCCGCCGCCGGGCGGTGCTCATAAAACGAGCGCATAAAGGCCAGGCCTAAGCAGGGATAACTCAGTGCCAAATAAAGCCATGGACTGATATCGGCATAGATATCTACAGCCCACAACATCAGCACTAACAAAAGCGCGTGCTGTGCCCAAGTCCAACGCAAGCGCGGACTTTGCCAATAGTCGGCTGAAAAAAGCGGGCGCAGCAAATGAAAAATCGCAAAAGCCGGTGTGATGCAAAACCGGCCCAAAGCCGTGCGTTGTGCCGCCAACAAAAAGCGCAAAGGGGCGCTGCGGCTGCCAAAGTCCGCCGGGTCTAGGTAATTGCTCTCCGGGTCCTGACCGGGGTAGGTCAGCACTTCGTCGCGGTGGTGCGCTAGATGGCTATTGCGGTAAATATCAAAGGGGTACCACACGGCGATGGGCAGCAGTCCAAGCGCACGGTTCAGCCAGGCATGCCGGGTCGGGTGGCCGTGCACGAGTTCGTGCTGCAAGCTCATGTACCAGGCGGCCAGCACCACTATCAGCACCAATGCCCAGGCTGAGGCGTCTGTGCGGTACCAGCTTAGGGCTCCAAACCAGCCGCCGTAAATGGCAAGGCATATCAGCCAGGTCGGCCACTCCACAAGCGCATCGGCATGCGGGTCGTAATCTGGAGGGGCCAGTTGGCTGGGAGCAAGGGCTAACGGCATTGGCGGGGTGTGGGGTATCGAAGGATGCGAAAACGGCGGGGAAAGTGGGATGGGGTGGTATTGGGGAAATAGGAGTGTGCTGAGGCGGCGCATGACGCTAGAGGCCCGATTGTAAAATCGTTCGCTTTCGTCCCCGGGTCCGGCGGGGATGTGGATGTCTTAACCCCGGGCCATGTAGAGGACTACCATGTATAAAAACCTCGCTGCGATAGGGTGCGCGTGCGCGCCCGCTGTCCGCGAACTCCAGCTTGCTCGACTGTCACCTTCACATCGCATGACAGGGCAGGACCTATGAGCTACCAGGTCAAAGAAATTTTTTACACCTTGCAAGGCGAAGGCGCGCATGCCGGTCGGCCTGCGGTGTTTTGCCGTTTTGCCGGCTGCAATTTATGGTCGGGCCGGGAGCAGGACCGCGCCAGCGCCGTCTGCCGGTTTTGCGATACCGACTTTGTCGGCACCGACGGCACGCTCGGTGGGCGTTTTGACAGCGCGGCCGACTTGGCGGCGCGCATCGCAGGCCTGTGGCCAGCGGGCTTTGCCACGCAGCGCTTTGTGGTGCTGACCGGCGGCGAACCTTTGTTGCAAGTCGATACCGAACTGATTGACGCTTTGCACGCTCAGGGCTTTGAAATCGCGGTAGAAACCAATGGCAGCATCGCCGCGCCCGAAGGCATCGACTGGCTATGCGTCAGCCCCAAAGCCGGTGCGCCTTGGGTGCAGCGCCAGGGGCATGAACTCAAACTGGTGTGGCCGCAATCTGGTTTTTCATTGGCCGACATGCAAGCCATGCAAAGCCTAGCTTTCAGCCACCACCGTTTGCAGCCGCTTGACGATGTGCTGCAAAAACGCAATACCGAAATATGCATAGACCTGTGCCTGCAGCAGCCGGTGTGGAAGCTCAGTATGCAAACCCATAAAGTAAGCGGCATCCGCTGAACACCGTTGGCCGTGCAGCCCGCCACGCCTATTGAAGAAAGGTCTTTCATGTCCCACACCCCGCCCCAAGACTTTTGCATCAGCCAAAAGTTTTTTTTCGACGCCGCGCACACCTTGCGCCGCGAGATAGAGACCGAAGGCAGCTTGCGCGTGCATGGCCACACCTACTACGCCGAGGTCAGCATCGCAGGCGCACCCGATACGCAATCGGGCATGGTGGTGGACCTGGGCCAGGTGCGCCGGCGCATCGAGGTCTTGCGCCCGCAGCTGGACCACCGCTTGCTGGACGAAGTGCCCGGCCTGGGGCCGGCTACCTTGGAAAACCTGTGTGCCTTTATTTGGCGGGCGCTGGCGGCGGACTTTGCCGGTTTGGCGCGGTGCGCGTCTGGCGCGAGGCGCTGGGCGATAGCTGCACGCTGGAGCGTGCATGAGCGCGCGCGGTTACCGGGCCAGCCTCTTGTGGTTTCCCGACCCTGCGCAGCCGCGCGCACAGTGGGAAGAAGACGGTTTGCTGGTCGTCGCGCCTGATGCGCAGGGCCGTGAAGTGGTGCAAGCCATCGGCGACTGGCGCACTCTGTCTGCGTTGAACTGCCGCTTACCGGTGGAGCATTTACCCGGGCGCATCATCGCACCGGGTTTTGTAGATATGCATGTGCATTTCCCGCAGATCAATGTCATAGGCTCACCGGCCGACGGTTTGCTGCCTTGGCTGGAAAACTACACCTTTCCCGAAGAACAGCGCTTTGCCGACCCGGCCTATTGCGCTGAAGCGGCCACTTTTTTTGTCGATGAATTGCTGCGCAACGGCGTGAGCACCGCGCTGGCCTTTGCCACCACACACAGCAGTTCGGTAGATGCTTTGTTTGCCCAGGCGCAGCGGCGCGGTATGCGTCTAGTGACAGGCCTGTGCCTGATGGACCGCCATGCCCCGGCGGCCTTGCTTAACCAGCCGGGCCGGGGGCGCGACGCGGTAGAGCACAGTTTGCTGGAGTCGGAGGAATTGATACAGCAATGGCATGGCAAAGACCGCTTGGGCTACGCCATCACGCCGCGCTTTGCGCCCACCTCCACCGATGCGCAACTGCGCGGCGCGGGCGAACTGGCAGCCCAATACCCCGACGTGTGGATTCAAAGCCATGTGTCCGAAAACCAGGATGAAATCGCTTGGGCGCGGGAGTTGTTTCCAAACTCCAGCAGCTATTTGGCGACCTATGCGGATTTTGGCCTTTTGCGCGAGCGCTCGGTCTATGCCCATTGCATCCATTTTGACGAAGCCGACCGTGCGCTGATGCGCAGCAGCGGCGCGGCGGCGGCGGTTTGCCCGACGAGCAATTTGTTTTTGGCCAGTGGCTACTTCGATTACGCCGGCGCTGACGCCGCCGGTTTTGCCTACGGCCTGGCCAGCGATGTGGGCGGCGGCACCAGTTTCAGCCCGTTTCAGACGATGTTGGCCGCGTATTACGTGGGCCGCGAAGGTCGCTCTAAAGCTGGGTTCTCTC
>CANNEW010000208.1 GCA_947503685.1 Comamonadaceae bacterium
AGCACGCGAAAGGCTTCCAGCTCGGTGATGTCGGCGTCGTCATGGTTGGTGACAGCCGGAATCATGATCGCATTGCGCAGCAAATTGGCGCCACTAATCTTCTTGATGCGGCCTAGTTCTTTGCGCTCGATGGGTCCAAACTTGGCAAAGTCCACTTTGGGCCAGGGGATGAGCCCCAGCGCCGCTCCATCGCCGCCCGACGCTGCCGGGGCCTTGGCGGCCTGGGCTTGGGTCTGGGTTGCGCCAGCCATGACCGCTTTGGTAAACCCCTGCACATCGTCTTGCGTGATGCGGCCTTTGGGGCCGCTGCCTTTGACTTCACCAATCGGTACGCCCAACTCGCGCGCAAACTTGCGTACCGAGGGGGATGCATGCGGCAGGCCAGGCGCCGGTGTGCCCGGCACATGCGCGGGGGCGGCAGGCGCCGCGGCCACCACAGATACGGGCGCAGGTGTAGGAGCAAGGGCGGGAGCTACAGCAGGTGCGGCGGGCGCAGCCGACACGGGTGCCGGCGCGGGCGCAGGGACTGATGCAGATGTGACAGGCGCTGGCGGTGTAGTAGCCGCCGCACCCGCAGTCACTTCCAACATAACGACAGCAGAGCCTTGCTTGACCTTATCGCCCAAAGTGACCTTGATCGCGGTGACCACGCCAGCGGCTGCCGAGGGAATTTCCATCGAGGCCTTGTCGCTTTCCACCGTAATCAGACTTTGCTCAGCCTTGATGGTATCGCCCACTTTAACCAGCAATTCAATCACGGTGACTTCGTCAAAGTCGCCAATATCGGGAACCTGGATTTCAATATTTGCCATAGTGTGTCTCCCGAGGGTTTAGGCGTGCAGCGGGTTAATCTTGTCGGCTTTGATGCCGTACTTGGCAATCGCCTGCGCAACCGTGTCGGCAGTGACAGCGCCCTCTTCCTGCAAAGCCTTCAGAGCGGCCAGCACGATGTAGTGGCGGTTCACCTCAAAGTGCTCGCGCAGCTTGCTGCGGAAATCGCTGCGGCCAAAGCCGTCGGTGCCCAGCACTTTGAAGGCGCGCCCTTTGGGGATAAAGGGGCGAATCTGTTCGGCATAGGCCTTCATATAGTCGGTGGCAGCGACCACCGGGCCGCTGTGGCCTTCGAGTTGCTGGCTGACAAAAGGGACGCGCGCGGTTTGCAGCGGGTGCAACATATTGAAGCGCTCGCAGTCCTGCCCTTCGCGTGTGAGTTCGTTAAAGCTGGGGCAGCTCCAGACGTCGGCCTGCACGCCCCAGTCCTGCGCCAACAGCGCTTGCGCGGCAATCGACTCGCGCAAGATGGTGCCCGAACCCAGTAACTGCACACGCGAAGCGCCTTTGTTGGCCTTGGTTTCGCTAGCGCCGGGTTTGCATAAGTACATGCCTTTGATAATTTGGGCTTCGGTGCCCGCCGTCAGGCCGGGCATGGCGTAGTTTTCGTTCAGCAAGGTGATGTAGTAAAAAACATTGTCTTGCTTTTCCACCATGCGCTGTAAGCCGTGGTGCATGATGACCGCTACTTCATGCGCAAACGTGGGGTCGTAGCTCAGGCAGTTAGGAATAGTGCCGGCCAGGATATGGCTGTGGCCGTCTTCGTGCTGCAAGCCTTCGCCGTTGAGCGTAGTGCGCCCCGAAGTACCACCGAGCAAAAATCCGCGTGCCTGCATATCGCCCGCAGCCCAGGCCAAATCGCCAATGCGCTGAAAGCCGAACATCGAGTAATACACATAGAAGGGAATCATGATGCGGTTGCTAGTGCTGTAGCTGGTTGCTGCCGCAATCCAGCTGCTCATGCCGCCGGCTTCGTTAATGCCTTCTTGCAGAATCTGGCCTTGCTTGTCTTCTTTGTAGTACATCACCTGGTCTTTATCGACCGGGGTGTATAGCTGGCCGTCCGGGTTGTAAATCCCGATCTGGCGGAACAAGCCTTCCATACCAAAAGTACGCGCCTCGTCTACCAAGATGGGCACCACACGCGGGCCTATGGCTTTGTCGCGCAGTAGCGTGGTCAGGAAGCGCACATAGGCTTGGGTGGTAGAAATTTCGCGGCCTTCAACCGTAGGTTCGATCACCGCTTTGAAGGTGTCTAAAGACGGCACGGTAAATTGCTCATCGGCCTTCATTCGGCGGTGCGGCAGATAGCCGCCCAGGGCTTTGCGGCGCTCATGCAAATAGCGCATTTCGGGCGTATCGTCCGCCGGTTTATAAAACGGAATTTTGGCCAATTCACTATCAGGAATCGGGATATTGAAGCGGTCGCGAAAGGCCTTGATATCCTCGTCCGTCAGCTTCTTGGTCTGGTGCACATTGTTCTTGCCTTCGCCGCTTTTGCCCATGCCAAAACCTTTTATGGTCTTGATCAGCAGCACCGTCGGCTGGCCTTTGTGGTTCACCGCCTGGTGGTAAGCGGCATAGACTTTTTTGGAGTCGTGGCCACCACGACGAAGTTCAAAAATTTCTGCGTCGCTCATGTGCTCCACCATCTTGGCGGTGCTGGGGTGCTTGCCGAAGAAATGTTTGCGCACATAAGCGCCATCGTTGGCCTTCATGGCCTGGTAGTCGCCATCGACCGTGTCCATCATGATTTTGCGCAGCGCGCCGTCTTTGTCGCGGGCCAAAAGCGGGTCCCAGCTGCTGCCCCAAATCAGCTTGATCACATTCCAACCCGAACCCCGGAATTCGCCTTCGAGTTCCTGGATAATTTTTCCGTTGCCCCGCACCGGGCCATCCAGGCGCTGCAGATTGCAGTTGATAACGAAGATCAGGTTGTCCAGCTTCTCGCGCGCGGCCAGGCCAATCGCGCCCAGGGACTCAACCTCGTCCATCTCACCGTCACCGCAAAACACCCAAACTTTGCGGTTTTCGGTATTGGCAATGCCGCGTGCGTGCAGGTACTTTAAAAAACGCGCCTGGTAAATCGCCATAAGCGGGCCCAGGCCCATAGACACCGTGGGGAACTGCCAAAACTCGGGCATCAGCTTAGGATGCGGGTAGCTGGACAAACCCTTGCCGTCCACCTCTTGGCGGAAGTTGAGCAACTGCTCTTCACTCAAGCGCCCTTCCAGATAAGCGCGGGCATACACGCCGGGCGCTACGTGGCCTTGGATAAACAAACAGTCGCCGCCGTGGTTCTCGCTCTCGGCGTGCCAAAAATGGTTGAAGCCCGCGCCAAACAAACTGGCCAGCGAGGCGAACGAGCCGATGTGGCCGCCCAGATCGCCGCCGTCCGCCGGGTCGTGGCGATTGGCCTTAACGACCATGGCCATCGCGTTCCAACGCATATAGGCGCGCAAGCGCTCTTCCATCTCCAAATTACCGGGCGACCGTTCTTCCTTCTCGGGCTCAATGGTGTTGACATAGCCGGTGGTGGCCGAAAAAGGCATGTCAATGCTTTTTTGGCGCGCATGTTCGAGCAGTTGCTCTAACAGGAAGTGGGCGCGCTCAGGGCCTTCAGCCTCAATGACGGCGGACAAGGCGTCCATCCACTCCCGCGTTTCTTGGTTGTCGATATCGCCGCCAATACCCAGGGGTAAGGAAGTAGCGGTGTTTTGCGCGGTGCTTGTCATGGCATCTCCTGCTGGTGTGGTGCCCGTAGCGTACAAGATGAAAATTCTCGCACAAAAGCCACTAAATTTCAAATAATGCTTTCTTTTTTTACTATATGAAATTTAGTTGATGTAGGTCTTGGGCTTCGTAGCGGGCTCTACACTCGCCCGATGTCCAATGCTGACACCTATTTGCTGCACGCCGACCCGGACCTTTCCACGGTCAAGCGGGCCAGGCGCTGGTGGCGTCGGCTCTCGCCGCAGCGCCAGGACCGGGTAGCCATGCTGGCGCCGCTGGCGGCGGTGGTGTTGTTTATGGCGGCCATTGTTTCGGCGCTGCTGTACCTGCAAATAGAAGAGGGCGACCGCGAGCAGGAAGGCGTGCGCCGGGATGTCGAATACACCCAACAACAACTGCGCTTGCGCCTGCTGGAACGGCAGGAACAATTTGCCGCGCTGGGCCGCGAACTCAGCAGTCGGGAACTGGACTCGCGGGCTTTCCGCCTGCGGGTGATCGCCCTGCTCAACCAATACCCCGAGGTGCATGGCGCGGCCTGGCTGGATGCGCAAAAGCGTTTGCGCGCCAGCGGTGGCGCCACCTTTAACTGGAGCTACCCGGTCTACGGCCGCAATGCGGTCGCTTTGGACGCCGACGGCGAATACGCCTTTAAGTGGGCCGCAGCGCAGCGCCAGGTGGTCTATTTGATGCAACCCAAAACCGGCGCGGTGGCGCCCCTGTTGCAGCTCTTCATTCCGCTCGTGGAGAAAGGTCAGCCAGCGGGCGTCATCCTGGCCGAGCTGTCTATCGACGGCCTGTACCGTTACGGCATCCCCAACGAAATTGCCGCCCGCTATGGCATTTCGCTACTCGACGCTAAGGGCAATGTCGTGGCCGGCGTAGCCCTGCCCATCAAAAGGCCGGTCAGCCAAATCCTTCCCTGGACGCGCAAGCCCAGCAGCTACTCCATGGCCGTATCACCCGTGGGCTCAGACCTGCTGGTGCGCGCTGAGGCCTACCGCGCCTCCATGGGTGTGATTGGCACCGGCTTGTTCTGGCTGGTCAGCGCCCTAAGCGTGATGACCGCCTGGATGCTGATTGCCAACTGGCGCCACAGCCGCAAGCGCCTGCAGGCGCAGCAGGCCTTGCTAGCGGAGACCAACTTTCGTCGAGCCATGGAGAACTCCATGCTCACCGGCATGCGCGCCATGGACTTACAAGGGCGCATCACCTATGTCAACGCCGCGTTTTGCATGATGACCGGCTGGAGCGAGTCCGAACTGGTGGGCCGCACTGCGCCCTTTCCTTACTGGCCTGACAGCGACCGCGAAGAGCTGTCAGCCCTGCTGGGCCAAGAGCTTTCAGGCAAGACCAGTCAAGGCGGCATCCAGGTGCGGGTCAAGCGGCGCGATGGCACCTTGTTTGATGCGCGCATGTATGTAGCGCCGCTGATCGACGCCATGGGCACGCAAACCGGCTGGGTCACCT
>CANNEW010000209.1 GCA_947503685.1 Comamonadaceae bacterium
AAGTCGCTGGGCATGGGCTATGTGGAATGCCAAACCCAGGGCGAAGCGCCTGAAGTAATTTTGCAAGGCAAGTACGAGATTGAAGTCGCCGGCGTGCGCTACAGTGCTCAGCCCTCGCTGGCTCCCTTGTATGACCCTAGCTCGGCGCGCATTAAGGTGTAAGCGGCCACCTGACCTGATACAAATATAGACAAACATGGCCATACAAGCAGCGCGCCTGGCACTTACCGAAGACAACGATGAATCGCTGGCGGTACTGGCCGATATCGACCCGGGCGCGGCCATTGGCGAGCAATTGCGCGAACTGCGCCTGGTCAAAAACCTGACCCTGCGCGAAGTCGCCGAAAAAGCCGGTATCTCGGTCGGCTACCTCAGCCAACTAGAACGCAACCATTCGCGCCTGCCGATTGCGGTACTCAAACGCATCAGCGATGCGCTGGGCGTGCATATGAACTGGTTCTTCCAGCAAAACACCGAAGGCGACCCGGCCGAGCGTGACGTGGTGGTACGCAGCACCCACCGCCGCCGCATGTCCTTTACCGGGCTGGGCATCCAAGAAGAACTACTGTCCCCCAATTTGAGCGGTCCCTTGGAAATGCTGCTCAGTACCATCGAACCAGGTTCGGACAGCGAAGACTATTTTCATGACGGCGCAGAGGCCGGTTATGTCTTGTCCGGCACCTTAGATTTGTGGGTCTCAGGCCGGCATTTCCGGCTGCACGAGGGCGACAGCTTTTCCTTCAAAAGCACCGATGTGCACCGCTGCGCCAATCCGGGCGAAGTGCCGGTGCGGGTTATCTGGGTGATTACGCCGCCGCATTACTGAAGCGCGGCTTCCAGCGAGGCGCTGTCTAGCGCTTGCGGTAAAGCCACCGCTATAGCGATGCCCGCTCTGCGCGAAAGTTAGGATCTAGCCACGAAGGTGAAGTGTTATAGTTGTACCAATATACGTACATATAAGGTGCCTATGGATGCCATGACTTACAGCACAGCACGCGCAAATCTTGCCGGTGTGATGAACCGCGTCTGCGAGGACCATGAGCCGCTGATCATTACCCGTAATGGTGATCAATCGGTAGTGATGCTCTCGCTCGAAGATTACAAGGCGCTTGAAGAGACGGCCTATCTTTTGCGCACGCCGGCCAATGCACGTCGTTTGCTGGCGGCGGTGGGGCAGCTCAATGCGGGGCAGGGCGCTGAGCGCGCATTGGTCAAGTGAGACTCGTTTTTGCAGAACTAGCCTGGGAGGACTATCTCTACTGGCAAAAGCAGGATCGCAAACTGGTCGAGCGCATCAATAAACTGATCGAGGTCACTGCGCGTAATCCTTATTCAGGCGTTGGTAAGCCCGAGCCACTGAAGCACGCACTCTCGGGTTTTTGGTCGCGCCGCATCAACGAGGAGCACCGGATGGTTTATCGCGTGGAAGGCGATCAGCTGCAAATAGCGCAATTGAGGCTGCATTACTGAGTTGCTGTGGCTGCCTTAAGTCAAATGTCCTCCGCAACCTGGACTGCGTTGCAGCAACTGGGTGCGGACTTGGCGGTGGCGCGCTTGCGGCGCAAAGAGTCGCTGGCGGTGCTGGCTGCGCTCGAGGCAGACCGGGGTGATTACGCCGCCGCATTACTGAAGCGGGCTTTGGTTGCGCTTTGGGCCGCAAACTGCAACTCACTTAATCCAAAGCGATTACACGCTGTGCCATAGCGATCCTATCTGCCCGATGCGCAACAATATTGCGGGTGAGCGGTAACTCCAAAACATTGCATCGGTCATTACAACTAGGAGACGAATAAAATCGTCTCTGGAGCGAATAGGATTAAATAAAAATATGCGATTCCATTGTTGACGATGTGAACAAAGGCGACCTCTGCGCACCCTTGCCATGGCCGCCCCTCCCTCAGCCGGCGTAGGTACATCCAGCTGAAGATGAATCCAGTCACACCCGCAGAAAATGCATCGATCCATTGACTTTGATTTAGATAATGGGCTAAACCAAATACCAATGCGGTAATGAAAAGCGTTAGGAGGCGAGGAATTCCAAATAGGTCTAGCACCCAGCACCCAAAGGCCTGAAATACAAGTGTCTCAAATATCGGGAGTACGATAACCGACAGCCACCAAAAATGTATTTTCCATACGTCAAGGTAATTTGGCACATACAGGGAGGCGATAGCATCTATCCCCCAGCCCTGCGCAAGAACAACAACACTCATCCATCCGAGATACCTCAAGCCTTGAGCGGTTTGAATCGACTTTATTGTTGTCGTAAATGCGCTCAAAGTTCACTCCGGTTGAAGATTAGGATGAGGGTCGAGACTACGGATGGAAAGCTAGCAACCGCGAGTTCGTCCCACCACTCAAATCAAATACCTTTGCGCTTATGCATGGATCAGAGTGGCTCGTCAGCACAATAACCTGCTCTTTGAGCGTGTGACGGCGCGTTAACTCATTGCGCACTAGCGCTACCGCCTCAGCATCCAGCGCATTCAGGGGTTCGTCCAGCAACAATAAACTGGCATTGACCGCAAGGGCCACAGAAAGCTGTAACTTGTGGCGCTCGCCAAGTGAAAGGGCCGCAATAGGTGTGTCAAGAACAGCCTCAAGTCTGAACTCACGCAGATGGACGCCAAGTAATGCGTTGTCGATATTTCGGTATATGGAGCCGTAGACTTCTATGAGTTCCCCTGCGCTTAGCCAGGGTAGGTCGGGCAAATCATCACCTGAAAAAAATATTTTTTGCCGTTCGATGCTTGGCAACCCTGCCATTGACTCATAGCCCAAGAGCATATCTCCTCGACTAGGTTGAAGCGCCCCGGCCAAAAGTTTGAGGAGCGTCGTTTTTCCGGTTCCATTTTGGCCGCGAATCCAGTTCACACCGGCGTGGAGTTCAAAGGTCAATGCATCTAAAACATGATTCATAAACTTCCTCCGCAAACAATGAGCGTTCCCGCCCAGACTGAGGCCATCGCCCAGCGCTGCGGAGTGTGAACTTTTGTGAGTAGCACAACCATAGGCGCGCCTGCTGCTGCGGCAACAGCGAACCACCAAAGCCAGGCCCGGTCGGAAACTGGCGCACCGAATCCCTGTCCCACTAATTGCGCCAAGACCGGAACAGTCATTGCAGGTAAAACCGCCCACACATTCGCTATCAAGCGCAGTCGTGCAAATTCGATAGGCCACCCATTAACAACTACCAGCAAGTGTGCCAGGCTGCGTTGGGCTGTTGCGTCTCTCCAAAGGGTAATGCAGACAATGAAAACTGCAATGGACGGGCTAATGGCTGCTTGCCAGGGTGACTTGTCATGGTTCAAAAGCAAGTACACCAAGCCCACCCCGATAAGCAGAGTTGTGGCCACTTGACCCAGATGCCAGGTTGCGGGCTTCTGCCGCCAGTAAGGAAGCCATAACAAGTAGCGAGCGATGACCAAGTGACCTGAGCCGAACCCCAGGGGCTCCTGCACTTCCATCCGAGATGAACGAGGGCCACCCGTTGCCGTACCTTTGCGGCGAGACCGATCGACTCGCCATCGCCAGTTCAGCACCAGCATTCCAAACATGCAATTGAAAAGCAAAGACACAAGAACCGTGGTGTAGGCTGGGAGCCATGCCGACCGCAGCCATGGCGGCCATTGCCAGGCCCAGACAAGCGAGGAGATGGCGTAGATGCCCGCAATAGGTGAGACCCATATCGCAACTGCAAGCACGTCCCCGGCCAGCCGATAAAGTGGGCTAATGGGCTGCCCCGCAGCCCAGTTCATGAAACTGGTAGGCAACACACGATGTCGGAGAAAAAATATGGGCATACAAGTGAGGGCCGTATGCACTGAAAAAATCAACACTCCATCCGGGTAATGCAAGGTTCCGGCATACAGCAGGGGCGCAACCGCCAGAGCCAGTACGCCAGCCAATACGGGACCTATCACGCCCAAAAAAATCGGCGCAGCCCCTGCCATGCTGGTGGCGATGCTAGCAAGCGTTTGCCTTACTAACTCGCCCCGCACCAAAATTACGGTGGACACCCGCCTCGTAGGTTTGGTCATCGGAATCGCGAACAAAAGCTCAGTGGGCTTGTTTCGGACCACTGCGGCATTCGGAGCCAGGAAAATTCTGAGGTCATGGTAACTCGCGAAATGACTTCGCCAAAAATGCCAAACGGCGCGCTTCAATCTACCTTGGTTCGCGCCAAAAACTCGTCAAAAAACCAGCGCACAAACAACTCCTCGCCTCGGCGCACATTGGCTTGCCAGTCGGCGGGTGAATCGCCATTGGCTTGGTCAGAGACAAATTTCATGCTGCGCCAGGGCGTGCCTTGATGCTGGCAGGCGCTGGCGATAGCGAATAACTCCATGTCCACCAAATGGATGCCTGCGCTATCAAACCAGGGGTCGTGCGCGCTGACAAAGCTGTCGCCGGTGCCGCAGACCCAACCCGTTTGCCCGCTGTCTAACTGATGCGGTCCTGTGTGAAAAGGTGTGGTGCCGCGCGGCGCTAAGGGCTCGGCGTTCATATCGCGCTGCACTGCGCGCGAGACCGGTAGCAGGCCGGACAGGCCAGGGCTGACCGCACCGGCGGTGCCGAAGTTAATCAGGATATCGGGTTGGAGGCTGTGCAGGGCGTGCAGCGTGGCCATGGTGGCGTTGACTTTGCCCACGCCGGTATAGAAGACCTGCGCTGCGCCTTGCAGTAGGGCGCTGTCCAGTTCTTGTGGCAAAGCTACCGCTATGGCGATTCGCATCGGGTGCTGTCAGGTGTGCCCCAAGGCGCGCTCGTCATCGACAAGCGCGTTAGCGGCGTTTCAGCTGCCGCTGGCCGGCGCCTCGGGCGCCGCTGCGGGGGTAGCTGGCTTGGGTGGTACGCAATCGCCGCAGACAAACATGCTTTTGCCTGCCAGCTTGCGAAAGGATCCCAAAGAACGCGGCTTGTGCAGGCCGCATTTGGCGCAGCTCATGCTGGCGTTACCAGAGGATTGTGCAAATGGGGACCCCGAGGCGCGTGAGCGGT
>CANNEW010000210.1 GCA_947503685.1 Comamonadaceae bacterium
AGGGCATAGCACCCGTTAGGGGCAGGGCAAAGCGTTCCGACTTGTTAGTCACTACGCCCCACTGCAGGCCGCGGGCCTGCAAAGCGGCGATCAAGGCCGCGACGCCTTCAAAAGCATGGGTGTTATCCAGCATACAAGCCTGGTAATTGGCAAAAAACTCGTCGCGCATGGCTTCGTAGTCCGCGCTATCCGGGCCCATGCCAAAGGCCACTTGCAGCATGCCGCGCGCACCCGCGCCGCACATCGGGCGGTACTTGGCATAGTCCAGCGAGGGCAAGCCCCGCTTGAGGCGCATGGTGTCGGCTGCACCGGCCAAGTCCGGCGCACTGTCTATCAGCGTTCCGTCCAAATCAAACAATACTGCACCTATGCGGGCAAACTTTTGCATCGAGATTCAAGCGGGGCGCTGGCAGGCAAACAGGTAATTCACGCTGGTGTCTGGCACCATGGCGTAGCGCTGCGTTAAAGGGTTGTAGCCCATGCCATTGGTCTGCTGCAGCTCCAAACCAGCGTCCCGGCAAAAACCTGCCAATTCACTGGGGCGGATAAGTTTGGCGTATTCATGGGTGCCGCGAGGGAGCAGGTTCAAAATGTATTCGGCCCCGACGATGGCAAATAAAAAGGACTTGGGGCTGCGGTTAAGCGTAGAGAAAAACACCCAGCCGCCAGGCTTGACCATACGGGCGCAGGCGCGCACCACGGAAGCCGGGTCCGGCACATGCTCCAGCATTTCCATGCACGTTACCAGGTCAAAAGACGAGGGGCTTTCGGTGGCCAGGGCCTCGGCGCTGATTTCGCGGTAGTGCACATTGGGCGTTTGCGCCTCCATGGCGTGTAGCTGTGCCACGCGCAAGGCCTTGGTGGATAGGTCAATGCCCAGGACTTGGGCGCCTTTGCGGGCCATCGAGTCGGCCAAAATACCTCCGCCACAGCCTACGTCCAGCGCCTGGACGCCCTTGACCGGGCACAAACTGTCTATCCACTGCAAGCGCAGCGGGTTGATTTGGTGTAAGGGTCGAAACTCACTTTCCGGGTCCCACCAGCGGTGCGCCAGGTCGGAAAACTTGGCAAGTTCGGCCGGATCGGCATTTACGGTCTGGGCGCTAGGCATGGCGAATGGCTTTCAAAATTAGAGACCGACTTTAGCGCGGATGGACGGCTGCAGAGAAGCACCAACAAAAAAGCCCCGTCAACACGCAGTTCGCGGGGCTCTTTAGAGTGCGACCAATCTGGACACAAACAAAAAGGCCCGCAATTGCGGGCCGATTTGTGAATCCGCTAAGCCTTATTTGGCGGGACGGGTTCCAATGACTTCCACCTCAACACGGCGGTTTTTGGCTTGGCCTTCTTTGGTCTTGTTGTCAGCGATGGGGCTGGTCTCGCCTTTGCCTTCGGTATAGACGCGATTTTTCTCAACGCCTTTAGATACCAAGTAAGCCTTCACAGCGTCAGCACGCTTGACCGACAGACTCTGGTTGTAAGTATCCGTACCCATGGAGTCCGTATGACCCACGGCGATGATGACTTCCAGGCTGATGCCTTGCAGCTTGCCAACCAGATCATCCAGCTTGGCTTTGCCTTCGGGCTTGAGCACCGACTTGTCAAAGTCAAAGAACGCGTCTGCGGCATAAGTTACTTTGCTAGCGGCTGGAGCTGGGGCTGCTGGAGCTGCCGGGGCTTTGGCAGCGGCTGGAGCGGGTGCTGGTGCTGGTGCAGCCGCAGCTTTGGGAGCGGCTGGTGCTGGTGCTGGTGCTGGTGCTGGTGCTGGTGCTGGTGCTGGAGCCGCAGGAACAATTGCGCCATCGCAGCCGGCAGCGGCGGTGGCAGGGGTCCAGGAAGAATCGCGCCAGCATTGACCGGTGCTGTTTTTCCACACATCACCACTGGCGCTGCGCCAATTGTGGATTTCTTGGGCGCCGGCCAAGCTTGTTAAAGCGAATGCACCAAGGGCGATGGCTATTTTGTTCAAATTGGTTATCACAATATTTTCCTTTTCGGGATCAAAGCAGCGTTGCTGCGGGCCTATAAAACTTACGCCTCGGGCTCGATGCACCAAAACAGCGTGACGAGGATTGTGCCACAGCACAATGGCATCTCCCAGAGTGAGGCCAGGCAAACCAATAATATTTTTACCTTCCTTATCCAAATCGTCAATGATCTACCCCGCCCAGCCTTCTCGTGGGAGGCCGGGCCGTAGAATGGAGGGTTAGCCCACAGACTCCGTTAGCCTCACCAAACCATGACCCAGTTCGCCAAAGAAACCCTCCCCATCAGCCTAGAGGAGGAAATGCGGCGCAGTTACCTCGACTACGCCATGAGCGTCATCGTCGGGCGCGCCCTGCCCGACGCCCGCGACGGTCTCAAACCGGTGCACCGGCGGGTCCTGTTTGCGATGCACGAGCTCAATAACGACTGGAACCGCGCTTACAAAAAGTCCGCCCGCATCGTAGGCGACGTCATTGGCAAATACCACCCCCATGGCGACCAGTCGGTTTATGACACGATAGTGCGCATGGCGCAGGACTTCTCCATGCGCCACATGCTGGTCGATGGCCAGGGCAATTTTGGCTCGGTGGACGGCGACAACGCCGCCGCCATGCGCTACACCGAGATCCGTCTGGCCAAGATCGCCCACGAACTGCTGGCCGATTTGGACAAAGAAACCGTCGATTTCGGCCCCAATTACGACGGTTCGGAGAAAGAACCGCTGGTTTTACCCACCCGCATTCCGAATTTGCTGGTCAACGGCTCGGGCGGTATTGCGGTGGGCATGGCCACCAATATCCCGCCGCACAACCTCAATGAAGTCGTTGACGCCTGCCTGCATTTGCTGCGCAACCCGGATGCCAGCGTAGACGATTTGATGGAAATCGTGCCCGCGCCCGACTTCCCCACGGCGGGCATTATTTACGGCATCAATGGCGTCAAAGACGGCTACCGCACCGGGCGCGGCAAGGTGGTGATGCGCGCCAAATGCCATTTCGAGGACATCGACAAAGGCGCCCGCCAAGCCATCATCGTGGATGGGTTGCCCTACCAGGGCAATAAGAAAACCTTGCAAGAACGCATGGCCGAGCTGGTCCACGAGAAGAAAATCGAAGGCATCAGCCATATCCAGGACGAATCCGACAAGTCCGGCATGCGCCTGGTAATTGAGCTCAAGCGCGGCGAAGTGCCTGAGGTGGTGCTTAACAACCTGTACAAACAGACCCAGCTGCAAGACACCTTCGGCATGAATATGGTGGCCCTCATTAATGGGCAACCCAAGCTCTGCAACCTGAAAGACCTGATCGAGGTCTTTTTGCAGCACCGCCGCGAAGTCGTCACGCGCCGCACCGTCTTTAATCTGCGCAAGGCCCGCGAGCGCGGCCATGTGCTTGAAGGTCTGGCGGTCGCGCTGGCCAATATTGACGAATTTATCGCCATCATCCGCAATGCCCCCACTCCGCCTGTGGCCAAGGCTGCGTTGATGACCCGCAGCTGGGACAGCAAACTGGTGCGCGAGATGCTCACCCGAAGCCGCATGGATGGTGGCGCGGTCAATGCCGACGACTTCCGCCCGGACGGCCTGGACAAGTCCCTGGGCATGGGCAGCGACGGCCTGTACCGCTTGTCCGACACGCAAGCGCAGGAAATCCTGCAAATGCGCCTGCAGCGCCTGACCGGCCTGGAGCAGGACAAGATCGTCACTGAATACAAAGAGGTAATGTCCGAAATCGAAGACTTGCTGGATATCCTGGCCCGGCCAGAGCGCGTCTCCACCATCATTAGCGAAGAGCTCACTGCCATCAAACAGGAATTTGGCCAATCCAAGCTGGGCGCTCGCCGCAGCCTGGTCGAACACAGCTCGTATGACCTGAGCACCGAAGACCTGATCACGCCTACCGATATGGTGGTCACGCTCAGCCACAGCGGCTATATCAAAAGCCAGCCCCTGGGCGAATACCGGGCGCAAAAGCGCGGCGGACGCGGCAAGCAGGCCACGGCGACCAAAGAAGACGACTGGGTGGACCAGCTCTTTATCGCCAATACGCACGACTACATCTTGTGCTTTTCCAACCGGGGCCGTTTGTACTGGCTGAAGGTCTGGGAGGTGCCGCAAGGTTCGCGCGGTTCGCGCGGTCGCCCCATCGTCAATATGTTCCCGCTGCAAGAGGGCGAAAAAATCACCGTCGTGCTGCCGCTGACCGGCGATAAGCGCACCTTCCCTGCGGATCAATTTGTGTTCATGGCCACCTCCATGGGCATTGTCAAAAAGACGCCTTTGGATGATTTCAACAACCCGCGCAAGGTCGGCATCATTGCGGTCAACCTGGACGAGGGCGACTACCTGATCGGCGCGGCCATCACCGACGGCCAGCACGACGTCATGCTGTTTTCCGACGGCGGCAAAGCGGTACGCTTTAACGAAGACGAAGTGACCGCCCATGGCCGCCAGTCGCGCGGCGTCAAAGGCATGAACCTGGAAGATGGCCAAAGCGTGATTGCCATGCTGGTCGCTGAGGACGAGCAGCAAAGCGTGCTCACCGCCACCGAAAACGGCTACGGCAAACGCACCAGCATTACCGAATACACGCGTCATGGACGCGGCACCAAGGGCATGATTGCGATCCAGCAAACCGAGCGCAACGGCAAAGTCGTGGCTGCCACCTTGGTGCATGTGGACGACGAGATCATGCTGATTACCGACCGTGGCGTGCTGGTACGCACCCGCGTGTCCGAAATCCGCGAACTCGGCCGCGCCACCCAGGGCGTGACCTTGATCAGCCTGGACGAAGGCTCCAAACTCAGCGGCCTGCAACGCATCGTCGAAAACGATGCCAACCAGACGGAACCAGCAGGCGATGACACCGCCGACAGCGCACCCGAAGGTGACGCCAGCGAAGAATGAGCCTGGCCGCGTGACGCGCCCTTTTAACTTTTCCGCTGG
>CANNEW010000211.1 GCA_947503685.1 Comamonadaceae bacterium
TGGGTGATACGCGAATACTTCAAGGGCGAGGGTGGCTCCCCGCTGGTCAATGGCTGGTTCCCCACCGGGGACGTGGCCACCATCGATGCCGACGGCTATCTACAAATCACCGACCGCAGCAAGGATGTGATCAAGTCCGGCGGCGAGTGGATCAGTTCGATTGACGTGGAAAACATCGCCATGGCGCACCCGGCAGTAGCCATGGCGGCCTGTATTGGCATGAAGCACCCCAAATGGGACGAACGCCCGGTGGTGGTGGTGGTGAAAAAGCCTGGTGCCGAAGTTGGGCGTGAAGAGTTGCTCGGCTTTTTTGAAGGCAAAACCGCCAAGTGGCAGATCCCGGACGACGTTATTTTTATCGACGCTATTCCGCTGGGCGCGACCGGCAAGATGCAAAAAGTCAAATTGCGCGAGACCTTGAAGGACTACCAGTTGCCAACGGCTTAAGGCCTTATCCAGTCGCTGGTGCGCGGCACGGACGTTTTTTCTCGCTGTTTATCCAAGTGAAGTCGCAGCTTGTGGCTCCGCCCCGTTTGCGGGCTGGGTGTTTATCACTTTGGTGACTAATCTAGGGTCAAACCCTTGGGGGCTGCAAGGTGGAAGTCTTGTAACCTCGGGGGCTTATATTTCATAGGAGAGCATTCGGTGTCTATCCAATTCAAAATCATGACGGCGGCTGTTGCCCTAGTGTGCGCCAGCGGCGCCATTGCGCGAAAAGGGGAGGTCGTCAAAATGGTGCGGATTGATGCGCAGTCTGGCCTGCTGGGCCCCGTCGGCGTTAACCAGCTCAAAAGCTACCAATTTTTTGCCGAGAAGTTCAGCGGCAAAGGCAACCCGGCTGGGGTCACGTTTGAAGTGACCGGCATTGATAACAAACTCAGCCCGGCCGAAAGCCTGAACGCGCTCAAATCCGCCATCGACCAGGGTGTGCGTTACATCATCCAGGGCAATGGCTCCTCGGTCGCACTAGCGCTGTCCGATGCGGTGACCAAGCACAATGAACGCAACCCTGGCAAAGAAGTTATTTACCTGAACGACGCTGCCGTGGACCCAGACCTGACCAATAGCAAGTGCAGCTACTGGCACTTCCGCTTCGACGCGGACACCTCGATGAAGATGGAAGCCATGTCCAGCTTTATGGTGGACCAGAAAGACATCAAAAAAGTCTATATCCTGGGCCAGAACTACTCCCATGGTGTACAAGTCGCTAAGTACGCCAAGGAGACCCTGGGCCGTAAGCGGCCGGACATCCAAATCGTGGGTGAAGACCTGCATCCCTTGGCCCAGGTGCGTGACTTCGCTCCCTATATCGCCAAGATCAAGGCCTCGGGCGCGGACACGGTGATTACCGGTAACTGGGGCTCAGACTTGTCGCTGCTCGTCAAGGCGGCGATGGAAGGTGGCTTTGCCGGAAATTTTTACACCTATTACGCGGGCGTCACCGGCACGCCGACGGCCTTGGGCACCAATGGCGCGGGTAAGGTCTATCAAATCGCTTACAGCCACTACAACATGGGTGGCCAGATGGACAAATGGATGACCGAATTCAAGACCAAGTACAACGACGATTTCTATACCGGCTCTGTCATCCGCGTGTACCAGATGCTGGGTGCGGCCATGGCCAAGGCCAAGTCCACCGACCCGGTCAAAGTCGCTGCCGCCTTAGAGGGTTTGCGTGTTGATAGCTTCAACGGCGAAGTGGAAATGCGCAAGTTTGACCACCAGTTGCAGCAGCCGCTGTACATGACGGTATGGCAGAAGGCGGACAAAAAACACCCCTACAGCCCGGAGAACACCGGCATGACCTTGGTGCCCCTCAAGGTTTACCCCAACTACGTTTCCAGCACGCCGACCAGTTGCCAGATGAAGCGGCCTTCCTAAGCCCTATTGTGACATACCGGGTAAGCGAAACGCGTTCTGTACCAGGGCGCCTCGCTCACCCTTGAAAGCCTGCAGGTTGCCATGGAATTTTTTCTTATTTCAAGTCTGAACGGCCTGAGCTACGGCTTGTTGCTGTTCATGCTCAGTTCGGGTCTGACCCTGATTTTTAGCATGATGGGTGTGCTGAACTTTGCGCATGCTAGTTTTTACATGCTGGGGGCCTATATCGGCTACAGCCTTGCACAATGGGTGGGGTTTTGGCCGGCGATGGTGCTTGCGCCTGCGCTGGTAGGTGCCTTGGGAGCCCTGTTCGAGCGCTACTGTCTGCGCCGCGTACACAAATTCGGCCATGTGCCTGAGCTCTTAATTACCTTTGGCCTGACTTATGTGGTGCTGGAAGTGGTGCAACTGGTCTGGGGCCGCATTGCGGTGGACTTTGCGCCACCCGCACTCTTGCAAGGCCCGGCTTTTACGCTGGTGAACCATTCGGTGGCGGGTCTGAGTTTGCATTGGGGGGCTGTGGCGCCCGAGCTGTGCAGTTCTGCCGATGCCGCGCTGCGCATGGTGTGCTCGCCCTTTCCGGCAACGCGTGGGTTCATGATGCTGGTGGCTATCACCATGCTGGCGTCCATCTGGCTGTTGCTGACCCGCACTCGGGTCGGCTTGGTCATTCAAGCAGCGTTGACGCATCCTGATGCAGTGGAGTCCTTGGGGCATAACGTGCCGCGCGTGTTCATGCTGGTGTTCGGCGCCGGTGCCGCTTTGGCTGGTTTGGCGGGTGTGATCGGGGGCAGCACCTTTTTGACCGAACCTGCTATGGCCGCTACCGTTGGCTCGATTGTGTTTGTGGTGGTGGTGGTTGGTGGTCTGGGCTCTTTGTCGGGCGCGTTTATCGCATCGCTCTTGATTGGCATCGTCCAAACCTTTGCCGTATCGCTGGATTACTCGGTGGGCAGCGTGCTGGCCTCTATCGGCATGGCGCTGGCGCCTTCCTGGCAGGGCACCACCCTGGCGCGGCTGACGATTGCCCAGGTGGCGCCGATATTGCCGTATTTGATGCTGGTCTTGATTTTGATTTTCCGTCCGCGCGGTCTGCTGGGGAGCCGCGAAGGATGAGCGCCGCAAGCTATACCGGTGGGCGCTGGGGCCCGATGTACTTGTGGTTGGCCTTTGCCTTGCTAATGCTGGTCATGCCCCGTGTCTTTGACAGCGGCTTGTCCATCACCATGCTCTCGCAAATGGGCATCGCCATCATTGCCTGTTTGTCCTACAACATGCTGCTGGGGCAGGGCGGCATGCTCAGTTTCGGCCATGCGGTGTACACCGGCCTGGGCGCGTTTGTGGCAATCCATGCGCTCAACGCCTGGTGCGCTGCCAGCCCGGCGCTGCCAGTTTCGCTGGTACCCCTGGTGGGCGGAGTCGCGGGTATGGGTTTTGCGGTGCTGTTCGGCTATGTGACCACGCGCAAATCCGGCACGACCTTTGCCATGATTACCCTGGGCCTGGCCGAACTGGTGTTTGCCATGTCCTTGATGGTGCCGGAGTTTTTCGGCGGCGAGGGCGGGGTGTCAGGCAACCGGGTGGTCGGCACACCGGTGCTAGGCATTAGCTACGGGCCGGCCGAGCAGGTGTATTACTTGATCGCGATTTACACCTTGGTTTGCGTGGTCTTGATGTATGCGTTCACGCAAACCCCCTTGGGTCGCTTGCTCAACGCGGTGCGCGACAACCCGGAGCGGGTCGAATTTATTGGCTACAACCCCCAGCGTATCCGCTACACCGCCTTCATCATCGCCGGATTTTTCGCTGGTATATCTGGCGGCCTAGGGGCCTTGAATTTTGAAATTGTCAACGCTGAGGTCGTCGGCGCGGCCCGTTCCGGCGCCTACCTCCTGTTTACGTTTTTAGGCGGCGCTACCTTCTTTTTCGGTCCCATCCTCGGTGCGGTGCTGATGGTGCTGGCCTTTGTCATGCTGAGTGAACTCACCAAGGCCTGGTTGCTCTATCTGGGTGCGGTGTTTATGCTGATGGTGATGTTTGCCCCGGGCGGCCTGGCCAGCCTGATCATGCTTAATCTGCGGGTGGCCCGCCAGGGCAAGTTGCGTGTGTTGCTGTCGGTCTATGGTCTGCTGAGCGCAAGCAGTGTGGTGTGTGGTCTGGGTTTTTCTGCATTGGTGGAAATGGTGTATCACCGTCAACTCGATGCTGCAATGGGCCCGGTGCTCCGTTTCTTAGGCATGGCTTTGGACACGTCCTCTGCCGTGCATTGGTCTGGCTTGCTGGTCTATCTGACCCTTGGCGTGTTGGGGTTTGAATGGTCGCGCCGCCGCTTCGCGCTGCAATGGGATGCGGTGCACCAAAGCATGGAGGACGAGCGCTTGCGCGCCGCCGTGACTCCATGACAGCGCCTAGCTTGGTGCCGGCTTTGGAACTGCGCGATGTGCGCAAAAGTTTTGGCAATACGGCGATTATTCGCGGTACCGATCTGGTGGTGCAATCGGGTGAGCGGGTTGCCATCATCGGGCCCAACGGGGCGGGTAAGTCCACACTGTTCAACCTGATTAGCGGGCGTATGCCCCTAAGCGGCGGCGATATTTTGTTGCACGGAAAGTCGATCCAAGGCAAAAAACCTTTTGAGATCAACCGTCTGGGCCTGTCGCGCAGCTTTCAGATTACCAATATTTTTCCTAAGTTGAGCGTGTTTGAAAACCTGCGTTGCAGCGTGCTCTGGAGCTTGGGCTATGGCTATAGATTCTGGCGTTTTCTGGCCGATATGCACGACGCCAACGCTGCCGCCTTGGCCTTGATGGAGCGCATCGGACTGGCCCGCAAGCGCGATACCTTGGCCATGGACTTGACCTATGCCGAGCAGCGTGCCCTCGAAGTCGGTATCACCATAGGCGGCGGAGCTGATGTAATTTTGCTGGACGAGCCCACGGCCGGAATGAGCGCCAGCGAAACCAGCCATTTCGTGGCCCTGATCCGCGAGGCTACCCAGGGCAAGACATTGCTTA
>CANNEW010000212.1 GCA_947503685.1 Comamonadaceae bacterium
ATCGCGCAGCAGGCGGCGCACAAAGTCCATGCCATCGCGCCCGCCATCGGCGTTGCCGTCCAGGGCCAGCGCGGGTTCAGCCTGGAATTCGGGTGGCAGCGTGGTCATGCTGTGGGCATTGACATACGGCGGATTGCACAGCAACAGGTCAAAGAGGCCTTGCGCTTGCAAGGCCGGCGCCTGCAAGCCGTCCGATTGCAGCAGCCTGATGCGCGCCTGCAATCCGTGCTGGGCAACATTGAGGGCCGCCACGTCCAGCGCGTCTTGTGACAGGTCGCTGGCACAGACCAGGGTATCCGGATAAACATGGGCTGCGATAACGGCCAGACTGCCGTTACCGGTACACAAGTCCAGCACCTTCTGCGTGCCTTCGTGCAAAAAATAGTCGATACCACCATCGACCAGCAACTCGGCAATCAGCGAGCGCGGCACGATCACCCGCTCATCCACATAAAAAGCAAAGCCTTGCAACCAAGCTTGGCCGGTGAGATAGGCGGCGGGTTTACGGGTGATGATGCGCTTTTCAATAAGCGCTTCGCAGGCGCTTTGCTGCGCAGCCGATAGTGCAGCCGGGGTATTGGTGCCGTCCAGCGCGGTATCCAGTGCTAAGCCCAGTTGCCACAAAACCAGCCAGGCCGCCTCGTCCCATGCGTTATCGGTGCCGTGGCCGAAAGCGACCTGGGCGGCTTGAAGTTGACGGGCAGATTGTTCGACCAGGTCGCGCAGCTTCATGCCAGCGCAAGCGCATGCAGGCGCTCCAGTACCCGACGGTAAATGTTTTTCAGCGGCTCAATATCGGCCAGCGCCACATGCTCATTGATTTTGTGGATGGTGGCATTGGGCGGGCCTAGTTCGACCACCTGCGGGCAAATGTGCGCGATAAAGCGCCCGTCGCTGGTGCCGCCGGTGGTCGACAGCTGGGTGGTGATGCCAGTTTCATCGTGGATGGCTTGCGTTAATGCTTCGACCAGGGCGCCCGGGGTGGTCAGAAAGGGGAGTCCGCCGATGGTCCAGGCCACGTCATATTGCAGGCTGTGGCGGTTGAGCACTGCGCACAGGCGCTGTTGCAAAGACTCGGTGCTGGACTCAGTGCAAAAGCGGAAGTTGAAATCCACTACCACTTTGCCGGGGATCACATTGCTCGCGCCGGTGCCACCGTGGATATTGCTCACTTGCCAGCTGGTGGGTTGGAAAAAGGCATTGCCTTCGTCCCAGCGCGCACCAACCAGTTCGGCCAGCGCAGGTGCCAGCCGGTGGATGGGGTTGTCAGCCAATTGCGGGTAGGCGATATGGCCTTGCACGCCATGCACCGTCAGCTTGCCGCTCATGGTGCCACGGCGGCCGTTTTTAATCATATCGCCGGTGCGCTCCACCGAGGTGGGCTCACCCACAATGCAGTAGTCCAGCACCTCGCCACGCGCTTTGAGTAGTTCGCAGACCACCACGGTGCCATCGACCGCCGGGCCTTCTTCGTCGCTGGTAATGAGCAGCGCAATGTTCAAGGCCGGGTCGGGCTGCTGCGCCAGGAATTCTTCAATGCAGACCACGAAGGCGGCGAGCGAGGTCTTCATGTCGCTGGCGCCGCGGCCATAGAGCTTGCCATCGCGGTGACTGGGGCTAAAGGGCGGGCTGTCCCACTGGGCCAGCGGCCCGGTGGGCACTACGTCGGTGTGCCCGGCAAAGGCCAGTGTCTTGGCGTTTGCATGCGTACTAGCGCGTTTGGCCCACAAATTGGTAACGCGCAAATCGGCAGGGCCGCTCTCAATGGTTTCGCAGACAAAACCCAAGGGCGCCAGGCGCGCCGCCATCAAGGCCTGGCATCCGCCGTCAGCGGGCGTGGGCGAGGGCATACTGAGCAACTGCTCAGTTAGCCGCAAGGTGGCATGGGTATCGTGTGAAGGCATCCTTTAGTCACGCAGCAGTTCATTGAGCGAGGTTTTGGCGCGTGTCTGCGCATCTACGCGTTTCACAATGACAGCGCAGTACAAGCTGTACTTGCCGTCGGCGCTGGGCAGATTGCCCGATACCACCACTGAACCGGCCGGAATGCGGCCGTAGCTCACTTCGCCCGTCGCACGGTCGTAAATTTTGGTGCTTTGGCCGATGTACACGCCCATAGAAATGACGGAGTTTTCTTCCACGATTACGCCCTCGACCACTTCGGAGCGGGCGCCGATAAAGCAGTTATCTTCGATGATGGTGGGACCGGCTTGCATGGGCTCGAGCACGCCGCCGATACCCACGCCACCGCTGAGGTGCACGTTTTTCCCGATTTGGGCGCAAGAGCCTACAGTAGCCCAGGTATCGACCATGGTGCCTTCATCCACATAGGCGCCAATGTTGACGTAAGAAGGCATCAGAATCGCGCCTTTGCCGATGTAGCTGCCACGGCGCGCTACCGCGGGCGGCACCACACGTACCCCAGCGGCCTTCATGCCCGCTTCGTCCATGTGCGAAAACTTGGTTTGCACCTTGTCATAAAAGCCCAGCTCACCGGCTTTGATCACGCTGTTTTCTTTCAGGCGGAAACTGAGCAGTACGGCCTTTTTGATCCACTGGTGCGTGGTCCACTGGCCCACGCTCTGGCGCGTCGCGACACGCAGGCTGCCGTTATTGAGTTGGCTTATCACGTGCTCCACCGCATCGCGCACTTCTTGCGACGCAGAGGTGGAAGAGATATTGGCACGGTCTTCCCATGCTGCGTCCACAATGGTTTGGAGTTGTTGTGTCATAAAAAAGCTTTCGGTTCAGAACAGTGGGTTATTTGATTTGGGATTCTTGGGTGCTGCGCACAAAGGCCGCAATGCGGTGCGCCGCTTCAAGGCATTCAGTAGTTTGCGCAACCAGCGCCATGCGCACATAACCGGCACCCGGGTTGTTGCCCTGCGCACTGCGCGCCAGATAGCTGCCGGGCAAAACCGTGACATTGTAGGCAGCATAAAGCGCACGGGCGAAGTCCTCGTCGCTGCCACGCACCTTGGCCCAGAGGTAAAAGCCCGCATCGGGCAAACGTACTTCCAGCACTTGGGCCAGTACCGGCGTGACCGCATGGAATTTTTCGCGGTACAGGGCGCGGTTTTCCACGACATGGTTTTCGTCTTGCCAAGCGGCGATGCTGGCGCTCTGCACCACCGGGCTCATGGCACTGCCGTGGTAGGTACGGTAGCGCAGAAACTGCGCCATCAGCGCTGCGTCCCCCGCGCAAAAACCGCTGCGCATGCCAGGCACATTGCTGCGCTTGGACAGGCTGGTAAAAGCCACCAGGTTTTTGAAATCGCTGCGACCGAGTTGCGCTGCAGCTTCCAGGCCCCCTAAGGGAGCGGTATCACGGAAATAAATTTCGCTGTAGCACTCGTCCGATGCGATAACAAAGCCAAAGCGATCGCTGAGCTCAAAAAGGGTCTTCCATTCCTCTAGCGGCATGACCGCGCCGGCCGGGTTGCCAGGGCTGCATACAAACAACAACTGCGTGCGCGCCCAGACGTCCTCGGGCACGGAGACCCAGTCCTGGGCGAAATTGCGTTCGGGAATCGAGGCTACGTAATAGGGCTCGGCGCCGGCCAGCAAGGCTGCGCCTTCGTAAATTTGGTAAAAGGGATTGGGGCACAGCACCAAAGGTTTGGCTTGGCCGGGTGCGCTGGCGATGACGGTTTGCGCAAAGGCAAACAGTGCCTCGCGCGAACCGTTGACCGGCAGTATTTGATCGCTGGCGCGCACTGCAATCTGGTAGCGCTTTTGCAACCATTGGACAATGGCCTCACGCAAGGCCGCCTCGCCTGCAGTGGCCGGATAAGCGGCCAAGCCGCTGCCTTCGATGGCATGGCAATAGGCTTGTTTTATGAGCGCAGGGGTCGCGTGGCGCGGTTCCCCTATGCCCAAACTGATGGGGCTGTAATGTGCATCGGGCACGATGCCGCTAAAAAGTTGTCGCAAGCGTTCAAACGGATAGGCGTGGAGCAGCGGCAAATGCACATTCATAGCGGTGTATTATCGTTCAACAGGCTGTTTGCACGCTGTGCCGGATACCGGCGGCAAGCCATGCTGCCGATCTGTAGCGGAGAGTTAACTATGAGTGAAAACGCGAGCGATGCCGCGCCCTACCAGGTTTTGAACTTGGCCGGTGCCATCGATTTTTTGGGCGATATGCAAGCGGTCTCTGAGTTGCTACAGCCGCTGGTGCTCAGTTTGAGTAATGATATTGGCGAGATAGAGCGGCTGCTGGGCGAGGGAGATATGCCAGCGGTGGCCCGCACTTTGCACTCTCTCAAAGGTTTTATCCCCGTGTTTTGCCACGCCGAATTCGCCGGCGAACTGGTGGAGATCGAAAAGCGTAGCCGTAGTGATGACACGCTGCAGTTGGGCCCGCAGATCGAGGCCTTGCTGCATCCCTTGCGCCAGTTGGTACAGGAATCCAACCGTTTTTTAAAGCAAACGGGCCACTAGGGCGCTCGGGCGCGCACGCCCGGCTAGGCGCTCCCCCGCATGGGGGTTGCGCGCGGTATCATGGCGGCCCCGGTATGGTACGTTGCGACCGGCTTATTCCAATTAAATCAACCACTTAGCCGTTTCTAACAGTCCCTGTGCGCCTCAATTCCATCAAGCTGTCAGGCTTTAAGTCTTTTGTCGAGCCCACCAATTTCCTATTGCCAGGTCAACTGGTCGGGGTGGTGGGCCCCAACGGCTGTGGCAAATCCAACATCATGGATGCGGTGCGCTGGGTTTTGGGCGAGAGCCGCGCCAGCGAATTGCGTGGTGAGTCCATGCAGGATGTCATATTTAACGGCACGACGACACGCAAAGCCGCCAGCCGTGCCAGCGTGGAACTGGTGTTTGACAATTCTGACCACCGCGCTGGCGGCCAATGGGGCCAGTTCACCGAAATTGCCGTG
>CANNEW010000213.1 GCA_947503685.1 Comamonadaceae bacterium
GCGTGAAGGCGCCAATGCCATCGAGGCCATGGTCGCCGCGGCGGCCACGATCGCCGTGGTGTACCCACATATGAACGCCATCGGCGGCGACGGCTTTTGGCTGATTTCCGAGCCGGGGCAGGCGCCAGTCGCCATCGATGCCTGTGGCCGCGCAGCGGGCGCAGCGACGATGGAGTTTTATACCCGCCGTGGGTTGTCTGCCATTCCCGGGCGCGGCCCGCTGGCGGCCAATACCGTGGCAGGTGCAATTTCCGGCTGGCAAGAAGCGCTGATCCACAGCGCGCGCATGGGCGGCACCCTGCCCGTCACGCGCCTCTTGCAAGACGCTATTTGGTACGCCCGCGAAGGCGCGCCGGTGACGCAAAGCCAGGTCAATTTCACCACCAAATTCTTGCCCGAACTTGCAAACGTTCCGGGCTATGCCGGGCAGTTTTTAGATCCGGCACAAGGCGCGGGCCACAGCCCCACCGTGCCGCAAGTGGATACCTTACGCCGCTACCCGGCGCTGGCTGCCACCTTGCAAACCTTGGCCGACAAAGGCCTGGATGATTTTTACCGAGGCAGTGTGGCCCAGGCCATCGCGGCCGAGCACGAACGCCTGGGCGGCCCCTTGCGCTTTGCCGACTTACAGGCGCACCAAGCCAGCAGCGTGCAGCCGCTCAGCGTCAAGGTGAGCGGGGCCACACTCTTCAATATGACACCCCCCACGCAGGGTATTGCATCCCTGATGATTCTTGCGATTTTTGACCGCCTGCGCCTGCGCCACGGCATCGGTGAGGCTGACGGTGCGCCCTATTTGCACGCACTGGTAGAAGCCACCAAGCAAGCCTTTAAAGTGCGCAACCGCTATGTCGCCGACCCGGCCACCATGGCCGCGATGGGCGTGACGCCGCAGCAGTTTTTAAGCGACAGCTTTATCGATCAATGCGTGGAGGCGGTGGACATGCACAAAGCCCTGCCTTGGCCGGAGCGCAGCATTCCCGGCGACACGATTTGGATGGGCACGGCCGATAGCGCGGGCCGTATGGTCAGCTACATCCAAAGCGTGTATTGGGAGTTTGGCTCAGGTGTCGTGTTGTCTGACACTGGCGTGGCCTGGCAAAACCGGGGCTCGAGCTTTTCGCTGGACAGCGCTTCGCACCTGGCATTAGCACCGCACAAAAAACCGTTTCATACCCTCAACCCGGCGCATGCGCGCTTTGACGATGGGCGCCATATGGTCTATGGCAATATGGGCGGCGACGGCCAGCCGCAAAGCCAGTCAGCAGTGTTCAGCCGCTATGCGTTTTTCGGCCAGACTTTGCAACAAGCCGTCAGCGCGCCGCGCTGGCTGCTGGGAAAAACTTGGGGCCAGGAAACCACCACCCTGAAGTTTGAAAACCGCTTTGACCCGCACGTGCTGCAAACCCTGGCTTCTGCCGGGCATGATGTGGAAGTGCTGAACGACTACAGCGACACCATGGGCCACGCCGGTGCTATCGTGCGCCAAGGCAATGGCTTGTACCTGGGCGCGGCAGACCCGCGTAGTGATGGCGTCGTGTCGGCGTATTAGACAGGGCCGATAAGCGCCTCGCTTGCCAAGGCTAAAGCTTCTCCGTCTCACCTGCCTTGGGCTGCCATTTCATCAGGCGCTTCTCAATGCGGCCAACCAGGCTGTCCAGCACCAAGGCAAACATCGTTAGCACCACAATGCCGGCCATGACGGTGTTGATGTCAAAGCTGCCTTCGGCCTGCAAAATCAAATAGCCCACGCCTTGGCTGGAGCCCAGGTATTCGCCTACTACCGCGCCCACAAAGGCCAGACCCACCGAGGTGTGCAGCGAACTAAACACCCAGCTGGTGGCGCTGGGCAAATAGACATAGCGCAGCAATTGCCTCCCACTAGCGCCCAGCATGCGGGCATTGGCCAAAACCACCGGGCTGACCTCTTTTACGCCCTGATAGACATTGAAAAACACCACGAAAAAAACCAAGGTCACGCCTAGCGCTACTTTGGAGCCCATGCCCAGGCCGAACCAGACGCCAAAGATAGGGGCGAGGATGATGCGAGGCATGGCGTTAAACGCCTTGATGTAGGGCTCGAGCACCTGCGACATGCGGGGTGAAAGCGCCAGCCACAAACCACCGGCCAAGCCGCTGGCAGCGCCAATGAGGAAAGCCAAAATCGTCTCGCTCAAGGTGACGCGCAAATGGCGGTAAATGTCGCCGTCAGTCACAAACCAGGCCCAGATGCGCTGCGCCACCATATGGGGTTGGCCGAAAAAGAAGGCCGCCTGCCGGTCGTTGTCAAACATCATGGGCGGTATCAGGCCCGGTTCGGTCATCACATGCCAAAACAGCAGCAGCGCCAGTAGCAAGAGCAATTGCCATACCAAGAGCGGGACCCGCCGCTGTGGTTTGGAAGCCGCTTGGCTTGCGGGCACATGGCTAAGCGACATGGTTTTCAAGCCGCCTGCAGTTGCTGTTGGTAACCCTTGAGTACCTCGTCACGCAGCACCGACCAAATGGCACGGTGCAGGCGGGCAAACTCAGGCGTCATTTTGACCTCGGCTACATCGCGCGGGCGCGGCAAATCAATCGCAAATTCACCGATCGGGTGCGAGGCCGGTCCGGCGCTCAAGATAATCACACGGTCGCTCATGGCAATGGCTTCGTCCAAGTCGTGGGTAATAAATAGCACCGCTTTTTTACGCGATTGCCACAGCGCCAAGACTTCGTTTTCCATGAGCTGGCGGGTTTGGATGTCCAGGGCCGAAAAAGGCTCGTCCATCAAGATGATGTCCGGGTCCATGACCAAGGTTTGCGCCAGACTGGCGCGCTTGCGCATACCGCCGCTCAATTGGTGGGGATAGCGGTCGCCAAAACCCCCTAGCCCTACGCGGCGCAGCCAGTCATCAGCCTGAGATTGCGCTTGTGCCAGCGGCAGGCCGCGAAATTGCAAACCCGCCAGTACGTTGTCGCGGGCACTGCGCCAGGGCATCAGGCTGTCGGTCTGGAACATATAACCGGCGCGCCGGTTCAAGCCTTGCAATACCTCACCAAACACCCGCACCTCGCCTTGGCTGGGCTGCAGCAAGCCTGCGGCCACGTTGAGCAAGGTGCTTTTGCCGCAGCCGGTGGGGCCGACCACGCTGACAAATTCGCCGTCGCCCACAGTCAGCGATACGTCTTGCACCGCGGTGTAGCGCTGGCCCGGCGCGTCTTTGCTGACGAAGGTGCAGGCGACCGAGCGCAGTTCGATGGCAGCAGCCATGGGCCTTAACCTTTGGGGTATTTGGCGTTAGCCCTGCGCACAAAGTCGTTGGTATAGACCAAACTCAAGTCCAGTTTGGTAGCGGCCAGTTTTTCATCGACGCTGGCCAAAGCACGAAAGGCTGTCTCGGGCGCTTTGGCGGGGAACATGCCGTCAGTCGATAAAGCTTTTTGGGCCGACAAAAAGGCCTCCAAATAAACCGCACGGTCACCCAGAAAATAGCTTTCGGGGACCACTTTGACGATATCGCTGGGCCCAGCCTGTTGAATCCATTTGTCCGCCCGCACGATGGCATTGGCCAGCGCTTGGGTGGTGTTGGGGTACTTGTCAATAAACGCTTGCGGGCAGTACAAGCAGCCGCCGGGCATGGGGCCGCCAAAGATTTTTTCTGCTTCGGCCAAGTTACGGGTATCGGTGATGATTTTCATATCGCCCGAGCGGGTGAGCAAGGTCGATACCGGGTCCAGGTTGCTCATGGCATCGACCTGCCCAGCGCGCATCGCGGCGACCGCGCCATTGCCTGCACCGACACCTACGATGCTGACGTCGCTGGGCTTGAGCCCCGCTTTGGCCAGCACAAAATTCACGACGACGTTGGTCGAACTACCCGGCGCGGTAACGCCAATTTTTTTGCCCTTCAGGTCGGCTACCGATTTGAAATTAGGCATGGTCTTGGGGTTGTAGCCCAGGGTGATTTGCGGCGCGGCGCCCTGCACCACAAAGGCGCGCATCGGCTGGCCTTTGTAATGCATGTTGACCGTGTGCTCAAACGCGCCGGACACCACATCCGCGCTGCCACCCACCACTGCCTGCAAAGCCCGCGCACCACCGGAAAAATCCACAATCGTGACGTCCAAGCCCTCGGCCTTGAAATAGCCCAGTTGCTCGGCAATCGTCAGTGGCAGGTAGTAAAACAAGTTTTTGCCGCCCACGGCAATACTGAGTTGCGGCTTTTCCAGCGCCTGGCTCCATGCCAGCGTAGGGAAAACGGCGCTGGCCACACTGGTGGCGAGAATCTGGCGTCTTTGCATGGTTTTGTCTCCTGCGTTGATGAGCTGGGCCCTGTCCGCCCTCCTGCTCTAGTCCATGATAGTACCTGCCAATGGCGCGGCGGCGTGCTTTGACTTGCCTGGCGGCGGTAAAGGCTCCGCCAGAGTCGCGGTGTAATCGGCGTAATCCAAGGGTTCTAAGACAATCGCTAAATTCATTATTTTCGTGATATTCAGTTAGACTTCCCAGGGTGAACCGACGAGCTTTTCAAAGGAACCCATGCGCCTGCCGAACCTGCTAATGATTGAGGGTTTTTTTGCGCGTAGCCGCCCTCTGCTGGCGGTCTTGGGGATCACACTTTTTTTTGCCAGCGGCGCGCCCGCGCAAACCACCAAGAAGAACCCCTTGCCGGTGGCGCCCAACGTGGCGAACCCCTACACCTGCTCGATTGCGGAATTTCGCACCATGGCACTGACCACCCATGACCCGCAGGAGCGTGGCGACTTGGCGGCGCAATGGCTTAAAGCCAATGGTCCTTCCTGCTCCATCTCCCAGGTGCTGCTGCTGAGCAGCAACCGACCGCAATGGCTGGGCTCGG
>CANNEW010000214.1 GCA_947503685.1 Comamonadaceae bacterium
ACGGTATCTACCTGGGCGGCGTGTTTATTGCCATTTCCATGGGCCTGCCCGCGGGTGTGGCTGCTTTGGTGGCGGGCCTGCAACCCTTGTTGGTGGCGGTGGGAGCCGGCCTGTTTTTACGCGAGACAGTGGTGCCTAGACAATGGCTCGGTCTGGTCTTGGGCCTGGCGGGCGTAGCCCTGGTGCTGGAAAACAAGTTGGGTACGGGTTTTGAGTTACAGGCCTTGCTGCCCTGCGTGATATCGCTGATGTCCATCACCTGCGGCAATCTGTACCAAAAACGCTTTTGCCCGCAGTTTGACTGGCGCACCGGCGCGGTCGCGCAGTTCGTTCCCACCGTGGTGTTCACCGGTATGGCGGCGGCGCTGACAGAGACGCTGCGCATCGACTGGGTGCCCGACATGGTGTTTGCCATGGCTTGGCTGGTGCTGGTGCTATCGCTGGGCGCGGTCAGCCTACTTAACTGGCTGATCCGCAACAACAACGCGGTCAACGTGGCCAGCCTGTTTTACCTGGTGCCGCCTTGCACCGCCATAGTGGCCTGGTTGCTATTTGGCGAATCGTTTGCCGGCACCGCGTTAGTGGGCATGGGCCTGGTGGTGTGGGGCGTGTATTGGGCACGCGGGCAATAAGGCAAGCCCTTGGCCGCTTAGTCCATCAATTTGCGGCTGAGGTAAACCATCTCCAAGCTGACGCGCTTGGCTGTTTCTTTCAGGTTAGCCGCAGCGGCGTGACCGCCATCGGTGTTCTCGTAGTAATAAAAGGGCAAGCCCATGGCCTGCATCTTGGCGGCCATCTTGCGTGCGTGGCCGGGGTGCACGCGGTCGTCTTTGGTGGAGGTCACAAAAAACGGCTCGGGGTAGGCCACCCCCGCTTTGAGGTGGTGGTAGGGCGAGAGTTGGGCCAAAAACGCGGCCTCGGCAGGGTCGTCGGGGCTGCCGTATTCGGCTACCCAGGAGGCGCCGGCCAGCAGCTTGTGGTAGCGCAGCATATCGAGCAGCGGTACCTGCACGACCACGGCATTCCACAAGTCCGGGCGCTGCGTCATCTGCACACCCATGAGCAAGCCGCCGTTGGAGCCGCCTTGGATGCCCAGGCGGCGCGGGCTGGTAATTTTGCGGTCCATCAGGTCCTGGGCCACGGCCACAAAGTCGTCGTAAATTACCTGGCGCTTGGTCTTGAGACCGGCTTGGTGCCAGGCCGGGCCAAACTCCCCGCCGCCACGGATATTGGCCAGCACGTACACACCGCCGCGCTCCAGCCAAAGCTTGCCGGTCAGCGCGGAGTAGCCGGGGTTCATCGGTACCTGAAAGCCGCCGTAGGCATACAAAAGTGTGGGCGCTTGGCCGTCCATGGGGAGGTCTTTGCGGCGCACCACAAAGTAGGGAATGCGCGTGCCGTCTTTGGAGATGGCCTCGCGCTGCTCGGTGATCAGGCCCTGTGCGTCAAAGCGTGCGGGCGAAGCCTTTAGCGCCTCGGTCTTGCCCGATGCGGCGTCGGCCAGCCACAGCGTGGTGGGCACCAAAAAACTGGTGGCAGAGACAAAAAGCCGGTCGTCCATGTCGCTGGCACTGACCACGCCTAAACTGGCCGGATTGGGCAGGTCCAGGCGCTGGCCACTCCAGCCTTGGGGGCCGTGGGCGAAGGACATCATCTCACCTACTACATTAGTGCTCAAGCTCAGAACCAGGCGACTGGCCGTGCGGCTCACGCCCTGGATGGACTGGCGCGCGTGGGGTGCAAACACCAGCTGCACCGACAGCTTCGCAGGCGTGGCCAGCGCGGCGGCCAAATCAAAACTCACCAGGGACGATTGGGTAAAGGTGGGGCCGCCAGCCACCGGCGTCCAGGGCTCTTGCAGGCTGAAAATAATTTGTCCATCTAAGTACCCGCGCAAGCTGGACTTAAGCGGCACCGGCAAACGCACCGGGCCCTTATCGGTCAGGACGTAAAACTCATGGGCAAAAAACGCCACGGAGCGCTCCACGTAGGCGGCGACAAAACGGCCCTGCCTATCGCGGATGACGCCGGGCCAGATGCCCACGTCTTTTTTGTCGCCGCGAAACACTTCTTCGGCCTGCGCCAGCGCCTGGCCCCGGCGCAAGCGCTTGACGATGAAGGGGTAGCCCGACTCGGTGACATCTTCGAGGCTCCAGGGTCGGGCAAGCAGCAAGGTGTCCTGGTCCAGCCATGCGGCACTTTGCTTGCCCGCAGGCAAAGCAAAGCCGCCAGGTACAAAGCTTTTGGTCTCGGTGTCGAACTCGCGCATCTGCACCGCGTCTTTGCCGCCGTCGGACAGCGATACCAGGCACAGGCGCTGCGCCGGGTGCAAGCAATTGGCGCCTTTGTAGACCCAGTTAGCTGACTCGGCTTGGGCCAGCGCGTCAAAGTCCAGCACCGTCTCCCAACGCGGGGTAGCGCTGCGATAAGCGCTTAAATCTGTGCGCCGCCACACGCCGCGCACAGCGTTAGCGTCTTGCCAAAAGTTGTCAATATGGCGGCCGCGAAAGCTAGGCATAGGCACCCGGTCGCTGGCCTGCACGATAGTGAGCGCCTGCTGCTGCATGGGCGCAAACCGCGCGTCTGCTTGCAATAGGTCCAGGCTGCGCTGGTTTTCTTTGGCCACCCAGTCAAGCGCGCGTGCGCCTTGCACTTCTTCCAGCCATTGGAAAGGATCAGTAGCGGAATCGGGCATGGCGCGGGCAATCGTGGTGGTGTTGAGGGCGGGGGTTTGGGCATGGGCCATACACCCTGCGAAAAGTGCAATCGTGCTGACGCACACTTCGATTATCTTGATTCGTCCCACAGCCTATCTCCCTTTGCAAAGCGTTAAAAATTCTGCTGCCAGCGCCGCATTGTGGATGCAGCACCAGGAGGCCATGGCAAGCGGCGACCAAAACAAATTGCGTTCTCCCCACCCGTTCACATGCCCTTGAACAGCCCCGCATAACTGCGGCTGACTTCCAGCAGCGCTTTGCTGCCACGCACCGAGACCAGTTGGCGGCCGCGCTCGTCGCGCTGCACACCGGCGATGGCGCGCACATTGACCAGCGTGCTGCGGTGGATTTGCCAAAAGCGCTGCATGTCCAAAGTATCGATGAGCTCTTTGATGGAGGTGCGGATCAGCGCCTCTTGGGTGGCGGTTTGGACGCGGGTGTATTTCTCGTCGCTGACAAAAAACAGCACCTCTTCCACCGCGATCATCTGGATGGTGGCGCCGACTTTGGCTTGTATCCATTGCAGCGGCGCCGGCGCAGTGGCGGGCGAGAGTTGGGCGGCCAGGGCGCGCAACAAGTCTTGCATGGCCGGCGTGTGCGCCGGCAGGGGTTGCGCGGGCTCGGCGCTGTGTTGGGCGCGTTGGCGTGCATCCCTACGCGCACGCACGCGCTGCAAAGCCAGGGCCAGGCGCTCGGGCTGGGCGGGTTTGAGCAGGTAGTCCACCACGCCGGCCTCAAAGGCTTGCACCGCGTACTGGTCGTAGGCTGTCAAAAACACCATTTCGCAGCCCGGCCATTGGCCGTCGCCGCCAGCCTCGTCCCAGGTGGGTAGCTGGGCGATGTGGCGCGCCGCTTCGATGCCGGTCATGACCGGCATACGGATGTCTAAAAACACCAGGTCTGGCTGCAGATCGCGCACCTGCTCGAGCGCCTCCTGGCCATTGCGCGCTTGGGCCAGCACCTCGATGCTGGCGTCTAGCTCACGCAGCCGGGTGCAGAGCTGCTCCCGCAGCAGGCGCTCATCATCGGCCACTACGACGCGCAAGGGTTTCATCAGACCTCACCATCCTTGGCGCCACCCGTGGCCAAGCGCCAGATCAGCCAGACAATCAACAAGGGCAGCACGCCCCACAGCACCATGCTGAGCACGCCCAGCCCGGCGCAGACCAGGGCGATGACCGCCAGCACCGCGAACACCGGTACCAAGAGCACCAAGAGCGGCAACACCGCCAGGCTGGCCAGCACCAACACGCCCAGTAATACGGCAGCCCCCATTGCGAACCAGGCGACGCCGGGCAGGGTGACGGCCTGGCCGTTGACACTGAGCACCACATCGGGCTGCCATTGCAGTCCACCCAAAATGGCCGCCGCCAGGGCCAGCAGCACGGCCACAAACAACAGGCGGGCAATCCAACGCAAACTGGTGCTGATCATGCAAGAGTCTCCGGCATTTGTGGGGCGATCATGGCGCGCCCAAGTGGTAGGGAACGGTAATAGTGACACAAGCGCCACCGGTGCTGGGGCTGCTGGTTTGCAGCGAGGCTTTGGCGCCGTACAACAGTTGCAAACGTTCGCGTATGTTGGACAAGCCGATGCCGCCGCCCGCGGCCCCGGATGTGCCCGGCGCATCAGGCGCAAAGCCCACGCCGGTGTCTTGCACCTGCACGATCAACTGGCCGTCTTGCACCTCGGCGCGCACGCTGATGCTGCCGCCCTCGGCCTTGGGCTCCAGGCCGTGGCGGATGGCGTTTTCAACCAGGCTTTGCAGCATCATGGGCGGAAACCGGGCGCTGCGCAGGCCCTGGGGCACTTGCAAGTCAAACTGCAAACGCTCTTCCATGCGCATACGCATGAGCTCCAGGTAGGGCTGCACCACCGCCAGTTCGCGGCCCAAATCGCGCTCGGCCTGGGCATTGGCTTCGCGCAGTGTGGGCATGGTGGCGCGCAAAAAGGCGATCAAGCTTTTTTGCATGGTAGCGGCGCGCGGAGGGTCGGTCTCAATCAGGTGCTCAATGCCGGCCAGCGTATTGAACAAAAAGTGGGGCTCCATTTGGGCCTGCATGGCGGCCATGCGCGCCTCCATCACCTGGCGCTTGAGCGACTCGGTTTCGGCCA
>CANNEW010000215.1 GCA_947503685.1 Comamonadaceae bacterium
ATCTTTATCTGGTGCGACATGGGCAAGCCTCCTTCGGGAAGGCCGATTACGACAACTTGAGCGACCTGGGCAGGCAGCAAAGCTTACGTCTGGGTCAGTATTTCGAGCATCGGCGCTTAGCTTTTGATATGGTCATCATGGGCAGCTTGCGGCGCCACACCCAAACCTGGGAGGCTATTGCGCAGGGTGCTGGCTTTGACCTTAAGCCCCTGGTGTGGGCAGGGCTTGACGAATATGACAGTGAGGCAGTGGTCAAGGCCATCCATCCCGCTCGCTTGGAAAAGCCCGATACGCCGGAACTTTACAAGCAGCATTTCCGACTGCTGCGTGACGGGCTCAGGGCATGGATGTCCGGCACAACGCGGCCGCTCGGAATGCCGGACTATCCTTCTTTTGTACAAGGCGTCGTTGGCGCACTAGACCATGTGCGCACCAGCAATTGTTCAAACGTGCTAATCGTCAGCAGCGGTGGGCCAATTTCCACTGCCGTCGGGCAGCTATTGGGTACTTCTGCGGAAACGACTATTGAGCTCAATTTTCGAATCCGAAATACCTCGATCACCGAGTTTTCTTTCAACCCAAAGCGCCATGTGCTACTGAGCTACAACCATTTGCCGCACCTGGAAGAGCCAGCCTACACGGACTGGCACACTTACGCTTGAGGCCGGGTCGCGCCGCGTAGTGTCACGACTTTTACTTCGCCAAGGAATGGCCTTTTCACTTGGCGGCATGCTTACCGCCTGCGGCTTCACTTTGCGGTGTGCGTGCAAGCCAGAAAGCGCCTCAATGGGCAGCGTTATTCAAGGTGCTTAGGTCAAGACGCTCGATCTCCGACAGCAACGTGGCCAGCGAGCGAGCGGCTGCCTCTAAGACCTTATTGCCTTTGTCAACCGTGGCCGCGGCAGCGTTACCGACTGCGCCAGCGGGGTTGTAGTCTTGCATTTGCCAAGCAAACTTAGCCGTCTTGCCGTTTCCAAGAATGTCAAAGCTGCTTGCGCGAATTTGGGCACTGGAGGGGAAATGCGAGGCCGCCGCCATGTTGACGTGCTGCGGATGAATGGCCAGCATTATGGACGTCTCAAGATCGCCGGCATGGACACCAAAGCGCTGCTCTTGGGCACTAAACAGGCTGCTTAAGTCCTCGCCATGCGGGTCCGCAAGCGGAAGTGCGTACCAATTGACACTAAAGACCATCATGTCAAGGCGCGCGCGCAGGTCACGCGCAACCGGGTCCATTAGATTGGCCTGACCGCCGTGGGCGTTAAAGATGAGCATTTTGCGTACGCCGGTGGCTGCAACGCTTTCGGCCAACTCGGTCCAGACGCGCAAAACCGTCTCTGCCTTGAGGGTGAGGGTGCCGGCAAAACGCGCATGCTCGGGGCTAAAGCCCACGGCCTGCGTCGGTAAAAACAAGGCCTTAGAGTTGGCAGGCAGATGTGCAATGGCCGAATGAATCACGCCATCCACAATGGCGCTATCCACTTTCAGCGGCAGGTGCGGCCCATGCTGTTCCGTAGCTGCCACCGGCAGAACTGCCACTACCTCACGGATAGCGCCGCTGGCTTGCAAAGCCCGAAAGTGCGTAGTCGCGCAATCGGCCCAAAACGGCGATGGATGGACCTTGCTAAGTGGCATGTGAAGATCTTTCTTGGCTAGGGGATGCGGGCTGTGGGTCTAAGCCGGCCAGATGCCGGCGCTGCCTGCCGCTATGGCGCGCGGAGCTTTCCCCAAGCGCAGATTGTGCCGTTTTGGCGCGGGTTAATTCGGATTGAAGGACTAGCGGTTTAGCACGGGCGCCGCTACCTCGGTAGTCAGCCAATAAGGCTGCGTGCACGGTCGACGCCGGCAAGGCGCGCACCTCGGTAAGGTAGGCATACAGGGCATCAACCAGGGCCTCAGGGCTGATGCCACTGGTACGTGTCGTGGTGACCCACAGCGAACGGGAAAAGTCAGCGAATGCCGCAAACGCCGACGGGCCCTTTAAAAGCAGCGGCATGCTGGCGGGAAATCGCCCAGAATTGGCGATCAAATCCCAATACCGTGCCAAGCGCGTAAAGGCTACTACTTGCTCGGGCGACAGCGCATCCGTTTGAATGACCGCGTAGGGCGGACTATCCTGAAAAACCATCGCAGGGCCTGCGCTCAGGGCGAGCGGGGTTCCACGCAAGCGTTTGAGCAGGCCGAGTTGAATTTCATGCGGACCCCAGGCCCAAAGCATGTCAAAGCCCGCAGCAAAACTCTCCCAACTCTCGCCGGGCAGGCCGAATATCAAGTCGGTGTGCAAGTGCGCCCGGCTTTGTGTGACGAGCCAGTCAATATTGGCGCGCGTTTTGTCCGTATCCTGGCGTCTTGCAATGGCTCTTTGGACTTGCGGATTAAGGCTCTGGATGCCAATTTCAAACTGCAAACTCCCTGGCGGGAAACGCGCGATACAGGATTTAAGGCTATCGGGCAGGTGATCCGGTATCAGCTCGAAATGAACAAACAAAGCGTCCTTTGGGTCACGCGCAATAAGATCCAAAAAAAACTCCAGTATGCGCACCGATGCATCCACCTTCAAATTAAAAGTGCGGTCCACAAACTTGAAGGTACGCGCGCCGCGAGCATAGAGCGACTGTAAATGGGCAAGGAAGGGTTCAAGCTCAAAAGCCCAGGCCGTTTTGTCTAAGGCACTCAGGCAAAACGCGCACTTGAAGGGGCAACCGCGGGACGCCTCCACATAAAGCACACGATGCGCTAGGTCATCGGCGGTGTAATAGTCGTAGGGGAAGTCCAATTCAGCCAAAGGCGCTTGCACTCCTGCAATGACTTTCATCAAGGGCTTGGGTCCGTGGATGAGTGCGTGGCACAGACGGGGAAAGCTGACGTCCCCCCAGCCAGTAATTAGGTAATCGGCCTGCGCCACTATGGCTTGCTGTTCCCATTCATGGCTGACTTCGGGGCCGCCTAGGACCAGCCGAATGTCCGGTCGCTGGTCCTTTAGCAGACGCATCACAGCCAGAGTTTGCTCCACGTTCCAGATATACACACCAAAACCAATGATGTGCACCCCCTGGGCATCCCAGGGTCCGCATTGGACGACTAAATCATCCACGATCTTTTTGGCAGCGCTGTGGATGGTGAACTCGTGCAAGCTGGTGCAAAGTGTCAAATCCAGCCCACCGTAGCGCTCCATATTGGCCCGCAGATAACGCAGGCCCAGTGAGGCGTGCATATATTTGGCGTTCAGGGTCACGAGAAGAATGCGGTGTGGCATGGCCTTATTATGGAAGCATGGCTGGCGCGCAAGCGGAAACCTTCTTTCGCTGGGACAATAGTGCATTCGGTGGCCTAAGCGGCCACCCGCCTTTGGTCCGTTTTGGTGCGCCTAGGCTTGCATTTCCTTATTTGTCTATGCAATTGATGAGTTTTTATCGCTTCTTTTGGGGTCTTTTACGATCCGCAAGAGCCCATGCATGCCAGGCTCTCATGCTGCTTTTGCTGCTGGGCAGCGCAAGCCTCGCCACTGGCAAGGCTTTGGGGCAGGCCGGTGCCGTGGTGCAATTTCCTGAATTGCGGGCCGAGTTGGTGGCCTACGCCCCCCAAGGCATTGGCCCAGGCAAACCATTCAGCCTGGGCTTGCTGCTGGACCACCAGCCCCAATGGCACACCTACTGGGTCAACCCTGGCGATTCCGGTTTGCCTACCGAATTGCAATGGGACTTGCCAAAGGGTGCACAAGCAGGCGCCATTGACTGGCCGGTCCCCAAAAAAATTAAGATTGGCGCGCTGGCCAATCTAGGCTACGAAGGGCAGGTCCTACTTCCCGTCCAGGTGCAATTACCCAAAGGGTTTAAAGCCGAAGCGGACAGTTTCACGGTTCGCCTGCATGCGTCTTGGCTGGTATGCCGTCAGGAATGTATACCGCAAGAAGGTGATTTCGCTTTGGCAATTCCGGTTCAAGGCTCGTCCACCTTGCACGCTGCTTTATTTGAAGCAGCGGTCCAAAAGCGGTCTGCAAGTTTTGGGGGGCAGGTTCACAGCGATTTTGTCCCTGAGGGGCTGCTATTGCGGGTCCAAGGCTTACCCCAGGACTGGCATGGCAAGGCGATTGCGGCCTTTCCTGAAGTTTCCTCGGTTTTCGCAAGCCCTTTGCTGCCGGACCCGCAAGACAATGTAGCCGTATCAACCGCAGTCGGCGAGAAACCCTTTGCAGCTGCCACGCAGCTATGGGCGGGCGATACCTGGACCGCGCTATTGCCGTTTTCACCCCAGCGTGTAGGCGGGCCCGACAGACTGGCTTTTGTTTTCTCCTATGGAGCTAACTCAGTGCGCGCCACCTTGGATGCACCGGGCAAATGGCCTGACGCCGCCCTCAAAACACCAGAGGGTCTGCCCACTAAGCAGACACTCCTACCAGGCGAAAACGGGGCGTCGGATATCGCGCCGGGCGCTAGCAAACTCGCCTTTTGGGGCGCTGTTTTGGCAGCTTTCGTCGGTGGTTTGCTACTCAATTTGATGCCCTGCGTTTTTCCTGTGCTGGCGCTCAAGGCACTTGGCTTGGCCAGCTTACAGGGCACTGCGCAGCAGCGCAGGGCCCAGGCCTTGGCCTATACCGGCGGAGTGCTGCTGTCGATGGCGATTTTGGGCGCTCTGCTATTGGGCCTGCGCGCGGGTGGCCAGGCGCTGGGCTGGGGGTTTCACTTGCAATCCCCTGTTTTTATCGCGGTACTGGCGACCTTGTTCACGCTGATTTGCCTGAATTTGATGGACTTGCTCGATGTGTCCAGACTGGTTCCCAGCCGCCTGGCGGGGATACAACTACATAACCCGAC
>CANNEW010000216.1 GCA_947503685.1 Comamonadaceae bacterium
GGTGTTTTTGGGGCTAAAAAACACCCCTAAAAAAGGGGGTCGGTGTGTAAGCGGTGTGTAGTGATAAAAAAAAGCACCTACATCGCTGTAAGTGCTTGATTTATATAAGAAATCTGGTGGGACGTGCGGGGGTCGAACCCACGACAAACGGATTAAAAGTCCGCTGCTCTACCAACTGAGCTAACGTCCCGTCAATAAGCTTGTGACTTACTGCCAAGCCTTAAATTATAGCCTTGTTTTTTTCGTCTATTTGTTAAACTCTGCAAGCTGGTTCATTACCCAGCCTGCTGCGCACATGCCAAAGCTGGCGGTCACGGCGACGCTGGAGCCGTAGCCATGGCAATTGAGGTTGTTGTCCGTTTTTTCCTGCGCTGTACTCTGCGCCGCTTGCACGGCTTCGGCGCTAAACACACAGCTAATTTGCATCTTCTTGGGCTCGCGTGCGGCCCCGTGGTATTTACGCAGGCCGTAACGCACTTTTGCCAACAAAGGGTCGTGGGTGCAGACACTCAAATCTGCCACCGCCACCTGGTGGGCCATACGCTTTCCGCCGGCAGCGCCTACGGTAATAAACACCGTGCCGGTCTCGATAGCCCACTGCGCCATCGCGGTCTTGGCGAGCACTTGGTCGCAGGCGTCAATCACCGCATCCGCATCGGGCGGCACCAAGCGCGCCCAGTTGTCAGGGCTTACGAAATCATCGATACCTTGAACCTGGCAATGCGGGTTGATCAGTGCAATGCGCTGGGCCATGGCCTCAATTTTGGCGACACCCACGGTGCTAGTAAGGGCCTGAATTTGGCGGTTGATATTGGACTCAGCAACATGGTCCATATCAATGAGCGTAAGGCGCTCTATGCCGCTGCGTGCCAGCGCCTCAGCCGCCCAGGAGCCCACGCCTCCCAGCCCAACCACCACCACATGAGAGCCTCGCATTTTGCGAGCCGCCGAAGGGCCATACAGGCGATCCAGTCCGCCAAAACGCCTATCTGCATCCACAGCTTGACAGAGATCGTGTTCAGCCATGGGGTGGCGATGGCAAAGCGGTCAATCCGGCTATTGGGCCTATTGCTGCTAATTCATGCGCGCAAGGCGCCCTTTGGCAATATCGGCCGCTTCACTTTGCGGGAAATTGGCCACCAGGTCTTCCAATGTTTTGCGGGCCGGTGCCAAGTCTTTCAGTTCGAGTTGGCAATTGGCAATCGCCAGCCAGGCTTCAGGAACGCGGGTGTAGGCGGGGCTGCGCGCAATCATCTTGCGAAAGCTAGCGACAGCAGCCGGGTAATTTTTCAGAACAAACTGGGCGTTACCCAGCCAAAACAGGGCCGCACTACCGTAACCGCTTTGGGGGTAGCGCCCCAAAAAATCTGCAAACGTATTTTGCGCGGACTCAAATTCGCCGCCACGAAAACTAGCCAATGCGGAATCAAACATCCGCTTTTCAGCAGAATCTGCCAAAAATTCGCTCCCCTCGTGGCTGACCTTGATGGGCTCCAGCCGCAGCAAACGTTCTTCCAAACGTTTGATTTGCTCGGCCTGACGCCGCTGGGCTTCATTCATTTCGCGCCCGAGCTGCTCACCCTGACCACGGATTTTGGCTGCCTCTCCATTGGCCGATTCCCATTGGTTTTGCAAATCAAGCAAACCGCGGCGCAAGCTGACGAGTTCTTCGGCCTGGCGCTTGGATTCATCGAGCAATTTTTGGTCCGTGTCGCGGCGCAGCGCTTCTATCTTCTGGCGCAGGTCCAAAATAGCGCGGCGCGCTTCGTCATCATCAAACAAGCCAGCACTGGCCGTTCCAGCCAATAACAGTGCGGCCACCAGCAGCAAAGACTGCCGCCCGAAAAATCCAAGCTTTTGCATCACCCTACTCACCGGATAAGGATCTCAGCACGGCGGTTTTTTTCCATTGCCATTTCGCTGTCGCCGGTTGATGCAGGTTTTTCTTTACCAAAACTAACCGATTCCATTTGCGCATCGGCAACGCCTAGCAAGGACAAGGCTCTGCGCACTGCATCTGCACGTTTTTGGCCTAAAGCCAGGTTGTATTCGCGACCCCCACGCTCATCGGTATGACCGTCAATGCTAATGCGTTGGTTTTTGTTGGCCTTCAAATTGCGCGCATGGGTCTCGATGATGGCCTGGTACTCTGGGCGGATGGCAAAGCTGTCAAATTCAAAGTAAATGGTGCGTGCATTGGCAGAAGCCAAGGCGTCAGTGCCGGTCGCACTCTTGGTACCTGCCGTGGTATCGAGCGTCGCAACGTTAGATTTATTGTCACCCGCAGCCGCACTGGTTGCAGGCGTGAGTGTTTTCATTGCCACACTGGCTTGGCCCGACTTATCCTCTACGCTCACTTCATTGAGCTTCACGGGCGAACTGCAGGCGGCGATGGTACCCGCCAGGGCCAGGATCAGGGTCCACTTATACATAACTAACTCCTTATTAAAAATACCGAGGGTCCAACAAATTTCATTGGGGAATCAGCGGCCCCCAATCGGGCTCCCGCAAATCACCGCTTTGGCCTGCCAAGCGCGCCTTGACTTTGCCGTCAATCGTGGTTGTCATGAGTGCTTCGCGCCCTTGCTGTTGGGTGGCGTAAATAATCATCCGGCCATTAGGGGCAAAGCTAGGATTTTCGTCCGCCATAGTTTCTGTCAAGGCCAAAACCTGGCCGGTGCTGAGGTCTTGGATATGCAGCTTAAAGGCACCGGCGACCCGCGAGATGTAGGCTAACCAGCGTCCGTCAGGGCTGAGCGTGGGCGAAATGTTGTAGCTGCCCGTAAAGGTGATCCGCTCGGCATTGCCGCCTGAGGCGGGTATTTTGTAAATCTGGGGCGAACCGCCGCGGTCACTGACAAAATAAATAAGGCGCCCATCGGCCGTGAAAACGGGTTCGGTATCGATAGCGGTGGAGGTCGCTAAGCGACGGGGCTCGGCGCTGGAGTTGCCAACATCGAGCAAAAATAACTGCGAACCGCCATCGCGACTGAGCGTTAGGGCCAGCGTTTTTCCATCTGGCGACCAGGCTGGGGCGCTATTGGAGCCTTTGAAATTGGCCACCAGGCGGCGCTTTCCAGTGTCCACATCATGCACATACACCACCGGTTTACGCGATTCGAAGGACACGTAGGCCAATTGATTGCCATTCGGCGACCATGACGGGGAGATGATGGGCTCCACGCTGCGCAAGGCCGATTGCGCGCTCTCACCGTCTGAATCGGCCACCCAGAGGTTGTAAATCGAGGCGCTTTTTGTCACATAAGCGATGCGGGTCGCAAAAACGCCTTTTTCTCCGGTCAATTTTTCGTAGACGGAATCGGCGATCCGATGGGCAACGCGGCGCAGTTCGGCGGCGGGGGCTGCGTGACTTTGGCCGCCCAGATCTTGCATTCGCACGCTGTCCCACAAGCGAAACCGCAGCTCATAGCGGTCATCACCGACGCGGGTAACGCTACCGGTCAACAAAGCATCGGCGCCCTGTTTGCGCCAGATTGGCAGGTCGGGGCGCGAATTTTCATCCAACACCGCACCAGCTGGGTCCACGCTACGAAACTGCCCGCTGCGCTCAAGGTCAGCCTGCACAATCGCGGCAATTTTTTGCGTCATGCCCTCGTTGCCCTTAAACGCCGCAATCGCGATCGGCAATTGCGTCAACCCCGTTCCGGAGACCTCGACACGGAACTGCGCCAAGGCATGGTTGCCCATGAACATGATTGCCAAGCTGAGGAGAATTTTGGTCATACCCCCTTATTATCCCCAACTATATGAAGGCCCTGGATACCAGAAGCTTCATCAGCCCAAGGCACTTGGCGCTTTTCCCCCGGCTAGGCCGCTATAGGGCCGGGCGACTCATGTTTTGGAATAGACTCATAAGATTAGGCGATGCGCCTCCGCGCGTCCGAAATTTTGCAAGGTACAACGATTGATGAGCCAGATATCGGTCTACATCATTGCCTACAACGAAGCTGAAAAAGTTCGGGCCACGATAGAAAGCGTGCTTTGGGCGGACGAAATCATCGTCGTGGACTCCTGGAGCACCGACGGCACCGCGGATATCGCGCAGGCTTTAGGCGCCAAAGTAGTACAAGTGAAATTTAACGGCTTTGGCAACTTGCGTAACCAAGCCCTGGCTGCCTGCTCCCACGACTGGATTTTCAGCCTGGACGCCGATGAGCGATGCACTGCGCAAGCGGCGCAGGAAATCCTCGCCATCTGTGCTGACAGCGCATCGCTGGATATTTACCGCATTCCACGGCGCAACTACTTTATGGGCCGCTGGATCCGACATTCGGGCTGGTACCCCAACTACCGCCAGCCCCAACTCTTTCGCAAAGGCTGCATGCGCTACGACCAAAAGCCGGTACACGAAGGCTTTGAGGTGTTTTCCAGCAAGCCCATCGGACACCTGAAAAACGCTATCTGGCAATTGCCGTTTAAACATTTGGGCGAGGTGATGCACAAGGCTAACCGTTACTCCACCCTGGGGGCAGAAAAGGTAGTCCACAAAAAAATCACCATGGGGACGGCACTGGCGCATGGTCTTTGGGCATTTCTCAAGCACTATATTTTCAAACGCGGGGTGTTGGACGGTTGGGCCGGCTTTGTGATCGCTTTCGCCTACTTTGAACAGACCTTTTACCGGTATGCAAAGGCATATGAGATGCAGCAGGGGGCCAACTGGATGAGTCCAGAGGGTGAAAAAATAGCCCAAACTGCTGATAAAGAGCCAAAGGTTCCCATCGAGGCTCAGGCCGCTCACGATTTGCACGCTAAATGACCTTGCCTGCAGCCGCTATTC
>CANNEW010000217.1 GCA_947503685.1 Comamonadaceae bacterium
CCGCACAGCCACGCATTCCCACCATCGCCACCCAAGTGCCGCGCGCCGCGTTTGCCTGGGTGACGGCGCAGCTCAAAGGCAAAGTGGGCATACCGCTGGTGGCCACCAACCGTATCAATACGCCCGAAGTAGCCGAGCAAATTTTGGCCGATGGTATGGCGGACATGGTGTCTATGGCGCGGCCCTTTTTGGCCGATGCCGACTTTGTGCGCAAAGCCGCCGAAGGCCGGGCGGACGAGATCAACACCTGCATTGGCTGCAACCAAGCCTGTTTGGACCACACTTTTGGCGGCAAGATCACCTCTTGCCTGGTCAACCCACGCGCTTGCCATGAAACCCTGATGGTCGAAACCCCTGCCCCGGTGCGCGAGCGCATTGCGGTAGTTGGGGCGGGCCCTGCTGGGCTTGCGTTTGCCACCACGGCCGCGCGGCGCGGCCTGGACGTCACGCTGTTTGACGCCGCCAGCGAGATTGGCGGCCAGTTCAACATCGCCAAGCAAGTGCCCGGCAAAGAAGAGTTCTTTGAGACCCTGCGCTACTTTGCCAAGCAAATTAGCTTGACCGGTGTCACCCTGCGCCTGGGCCAGCGCGTGAGCGCGCAAGACTTGCTGGGCGCTGGTTTCACGCAAGTGGTGCTGGCCACCGGCGTGACGCCGCGCACGCCCGCCATCGAGGGCATAGACCACCCATCGGTACGCAGCTACCTGGATGTGCTGCGCGACAAATGCAAAGTGGGGCAGCGCGTGGCTCTGATTGGCGCGGGCGGCATTGGCTTTGACACCGCAGAGTTTTTACTCCACGAAGGCAACAGTTCCAGCCTGGATGCGGACCAGTTTTTCAAAGAATGGGGCGTGGACCGCAGCTACGCCAGCGCCGGGGGTTTGCAAACGGCGCACATCGCCCCCAGCCCGCGCAAGGTCTACCTCTTGCAGCGCAAGAAAAACAAGGTCGGCGACGGTCTGGGAAAAACCACTGGCTGGATACACCGCACCTCGCTCAAAAACCGCGAGGTGGAGATGATGAACTTGGTCAGTTACCAGCGCATCGACGACCAGGGGCTGCACATTGTGGCTGGCGACAAGCCGATGACCCTAGCGGTGGACACCATCGTGATCTGCGCCGGGCAGGAGCCGCAGCGCGAATTACAGGCGGACTTGCTGGCGGCCGGCGCACAGGTCCACCTGATTGGCGGGGCCGATGAGGCCGCCGAACTGGACGCCAAGCGCGCCATCTTGCAAGGCACCCAACTGGCCCTGCAATGGGGCGCACCCGTCAGCCCAGCCAAGGGCACGCCGGTGAGCGCTCCCACACCAAGGCCAGACGCCACGCAGGCGGTCTGAGCGTTTTACCCGATACGCCCAAGAGCAATGCCTAGGCCCCACGGTCAACCCGCAGACGTCTTGGTGCTACAGCACCTGCGCGATGATGGCCCCGGCTACCTGGGCCAGTGGCTGGACGCCAAAGGCATTAGCTGGCATGTGTTCTGCGCCGACGCTGGTGAGGCTTACCCCGCATCGGTTAGCGCGTACAAAGCCATGGCGGTGCTGGGTGGCGAGTGGAGCGCAAACGACGAGCGCCCGTCCCTGCGCCACGCCGAAGTGCTGATGCGCGAGGCCGACGCACTGGGCGTGCCCATCATCGGCCACTGCCTGGGCGGGCAACTCATGGCCCGCGCCTTTGGCGGCAAGGTAGAACGCGCCGCCCAGCCTGAGATTGGCTGGATGCCTCTGCAAACCACAGGCAGCGCCGCGGCGCGCTACTGGTTTGGCGAAGGCGCGGTACCGGGAGGGTCGGGCAATGGAACCGGCGCCCACACCCTGTACCAATGGCACCGCGACAGCTTTGTAACGCTAGCGCCGGGCGCGGAACTGATCGCCTCCTCCGCTGCCTGCGCACACCAGGCCTTTGCCATTGGCCCGCATCTGGGCATGCAGTTTCATATCGAAATCACCGCAGAAAAAATCGGCCTCTGGATGGCCGAGCCGGGGGCGTCCTTCTCGCGCCTTTTAGAACGCTGGCCGGACAGCGTGCAAAGCCTGGACGCTATGGCTGCGGCCAACGAAGTCCGCTTAGCCAACAGCCATGCGCTGGCGGACCAGATTTATGGGGCTTGGCGGGGGCGGTGGCGGGGATAGATGGGGAGAATGTAAGTTCCAAAACGTAGAAAAGGGCCGAAAGGCCCTTTTCTATATCACTCACTGGCGGAGAAGGCGGGATTCGAACCCGCGGAGGGTTTTACCCCTCGCACGCTTTCCAGGCGTGTGACTTAAACCGCTCATCCACCTCTCCAGAACCACCAAGTTTAACCCGAGTCAGCAGCCTTGCCCGCAGTACGTTTGCGCACATCGTGGTTGACCAGTTCAAAGCCGCGTTGCTTATAGCTTTTCCAGCGCTCGCGGGCGTCTTGGATGGCTTGTTCGTCGCTAGAAACCAACTCGATCATGCGCTCGCGCTTGTGCGGGTCGTCCGGTAATTGGTCGGTCATATTGATCAGCACGGCCTGCTGCGCCAGGTCCGTGGGCACCTGCGCTGCCAGCAACACCGGGCTGCGGTGTGCCAGCGCAGCCGGGGCATCGGCCATGGCGTGCGGGGTGAAACCGGCGGCCTCATCAGCCCACAGCGCGGCATCCATGCGCCGCAGCATGGCAGTATCGCCCAGAATTAGCGCTTGCGCGCCGCTGGCCAGCACTTTGCGCACCAGGCGGCAGCAATAAGCCACCCGGTCCTCGATACCGATATGGAAAGCGACTTGCGTCACTTCGCTTGCGCAGGCCCCAGCAGGTACTCCACCAGCAGGCCCACTGGCCGGCCGGTAGCGCCTTTTTGCGTACCGCCCTTCCAGGCGCTGCCCGCAATGTCCAAATGCCCCCAAGGGAACTTTTCGGTAAAGCGTTGCAAAAACTTAGCCGCCGTCACCGCCCCGGCAGCGCGCCCGGCGATGTTGGCGACATCGGCGAAGTTGGTCTTAAGGCCTTCGGCGTAATCTTCATCCAAAGGCATGCGCCAGCACAGGTCTTGCGCCCGGTCGCCGGCGCTGGCCAAGGCCTGGGCTAGGTCTTCGTGGTCCGAGAACATACCGGTACGCACCGCGCCCAGGGCAACCACGCAGGCGCCGGTCAGCGTGGCGATGTCCACCACCGCCGTAGGCTTGAAGCGTTCGGCGTAGGTCAGCGCGTCGCACAAAATCAGGCGGCCTTCGGCGTCGGTGTTGAGGATTTCAATGGTTTGGCCGCTCATGCTGGTCACCACATCGCCGGGTTTGACGGCTTTACCGTTAATCAGGTTCTCGCAGGACGGGATCAGGCCCACCACGTTGATGGCCGGTTTGAGCAGCGATAAGGCCTTGAAAGTGCCCAACACACTGGCTGCGCCGCACATATCGAACTTCATCTCGTCCATTTCGGACGCGGGCTTGATCGAGATGCCGCCGCTGTCAAAGGTAATCCCTTTGCCCACAATCACCGCCGGGGCTTTGGCTTTGGCCGCGCCCTCGTAGCGCAGCACGATAAAGCGCAAAGGCTGGTCCGAACCCTGGGCCACGGCCATAAATGAGCCCATGCCCAACTTGGCCACTTCGCGCGGCCCGAGCACGGTGCAGCTAATTTTGGGGTGCTTGGCCAGGGCCTGGGCGGCACCGGCCAAATCGGTGGGGGTGGCCAGGTTGGCCGGGCGATTGGCCCATTCTTTGGCCAGTTCTACCCCGGCGACCACGGCCACGGTCCGGTCAAACACGGCTTTGACCTCGGCCAGCTTGGGCACTGCGATCAGGGCTTTTTGCAGGCTGCGCGGCTGCGGCTTGGATTTGCTGGTGGTATAGACATAGGTGGCATCGGCCACCGCAAGCACGGCGGCGCGCACCGCGTCCGCGCTGGCTGCTCCGGCAAAACACACCACCAGGCGCTTAAGACTGGCCGATTTACCCAGGCCCAGGGCCGCTTGCAAGGCGTTTTTAACCTGGCGGGCTTTGCCCTCACCGGCGCTGGCCAGCACCACGCGCACGGCAGCGCACTGGCTGGGGCGGTACAAGGCCAGGCATTTGCCCACGCCGGTTTCCAGGTCACCCGACTTGAGGGCGCCGCCCACCAACTGGGATACCTCGTCTTTTGCCGGTTTAAAGTCTTTAGGCACCAGCACCACCAGCAAGTCACACTTCTCGGCTGCGGCGGCAGCCATTTCCAAGGCTTTGATTTCAAAGTTCATAATTGGCCCTTTCTACGGCGTCCATGTTATTCCATTCCTCCATCCGCAAGGAACTCGCGCGCACCTTTGGTGCCACCTTGGTAATTCTGATTACCGTGGTAATGACCACGACCGTGATCCGGACACTGGGCGAGGCCACCCGTGGCATGTTTAACCCCACGGATGTGATGATGATCATGGGTTACTCGGTGCTGTCCCAAATGCCCGCGATTTTGTCTTTCAGCCTGTTTTTAGCCATTGTGAGCGTGCTGACCCGTATGTACCGCGACAGCGAAATGGTAATTTGGCTGTGCAGCGGCCGGGGTCTGACCTCGCTGGTCCGCCCGCTTTTGCGCTTTGCCTGGCCGATTTTTGTGCTGATTCTGGTCCTGGCCTTGCTGGTCTTGCCTTGGGCTTTCAGCCAGATTGAAGACTTGCGCGACCAATACCAAAAGCGCAGCGATGTCTCCCGGGTAGAGCCCGGGCAGTTCCAGGAGTCGGCCAACGGCGATAAGGTGTTTTTTATCGACAAAGACAGCTCTAACAAAGAGCAGGGCAGCAATGTGGTTATTGTCACCCGCGAGCGCGGTCTGGAAACCGTCACCTCCGCCGCCCGGGG
>CANNEW010000218.1 GCA_947503685.1 Comamonadaceae bacterium
CGACATCAGCTTTGACATACCGGCAGGCAAAACCGTGGCGGTGGTTGGGCCTTCGGGCTCGGGTAAAAGCACGCTAGCGCGCTTGCTCTACCGTTTTTACGATGTGCAGCAAGGCGGTATTTACATTGCCGAGCAAAACATCCAAGGCCTGAAGCAAACCAGTTTGCGCGCTGCCATCGGCATCGTGCCGCAAGACACCGTGCTGTTTAACGACACCGTGGAATACAACATCGCCTATGGCCGCCCGGGCAGCACACTGGCGCAAGTGCAGGAAGCTGCGCGCGCCGCGCATATCGACGACTTTATTGCCAGCACCCCGGCCGGCTATGCCACTATGGTGGGCGAGCGCGGCCTCAAACTCTCGGGCGGTGAAAAACAGCGTGTGGCCATTGCGCGCACGCTGCTGAAAAACCCCCCCATTTTGGTGTTTGACGAAGCCACCAGTGCGCTGGATTCGGCCAATGAACGGGCTATCCAAGCCGAGCTGCAACGCATTGCACAAAGCAAGACCACGCTGGTGATTGCGCACCGTTTGTCCACCGTGGTCGATGCCCATGAAATCCTGGTGATGGACAAGGGCCGCATTGTCGAGCGCGGCACCCACCAGGCCTTGTTGGAGCAGCAAGGCCGCTACGCCGCGATGTGGGCGCTGCAACAAAGCAGTGCTTGAGCACGGCACAAAAAGGGGCACACGGCAATGGACACCAAATGGCTGGAAGACTTTGTATCGCTGGCCGAGACGCGCAGTTTCAGCCGCTCAGCGCAATTGCGCCATGTGACGCAATCGGCGTTTTCGCGCCGCATCCAGTCGCTTGAAGCCTGGGCCGGCTTCAAGCTGGTGGACCGCAGCGCCTATCCCACACGGCTTACCCTAGCTGGCGCTACCTTCTATGTCCAGGCGCAGGAAATACTGCTCAGCCTGCAAAGCAGCCGGACCCAGCCTGGCAGCCCCGAGACGGCCCAGCAGGGCGAGGCTCAGACCAACCCTAATTTGGGACAATAAGCTACTTATGCCTGCCCACTACGCCCCCCAGACCTTTAGCATCACCCGCCCCGATGACTGGCATTTGCATGTGCGTGACGGCGCCGCTTTGCACACCGTAGTGCCACACACCGCAGCCCAGTTTGCCCGCGCGCTGATCATGCCCAACCTGAAACCTCCGGTAACCAGCACCGCGCAGGCCCTGGCTTACCGCGACCGCATACACGCCGCAGCAGCGGCGGCAGGCCACAGTACGTTTGAGCCTTTGATGACGCTGTACCTGACCGACCACTTGCCGGCCGATGAAATCCTGCGCGCTAAGGAAGCAGGCATTGTCGGCGTCAAGCTCTACCCTGCCGGCGCCACTACCAATAGCGATGCCGGCGTCACCGATATGCGTAAAACCTACGCCACGCTAGAGGCGATGCAGCGCACGGGCATGCCGCTGCTGGTGCATGGCGAAGCGACCTCTCCAGATATTGATTTGTTTGACCGCGAGGCGGTATTCATCGACACCCAATTGATACCCCTGCGACGCGATTTCCCCGCGCTCAAAGTGGTGTTTGAACACATCACCACGCGCGAGGCTGTGCAGTATGTGCAAAGCGCGCAAGGCGCGATTGCCGCCAGCATCACCGCCCACCACCTGCTCTACAACCGCAACGCTATTTTTACCGGTGGCATACGCCCGCATTACTACTGCCTGCCGGTGCTCAAACGCGAAATCCACCGGCAGGCCCTGGTGGACGCGGCCACTGGAGGTTCGCCCCGTTTTTTTCTGGGCACCGACAGCGCGCCGCATGCCACCCAGCTGAAAGAACACGCCAGCGGCTGCGCCGGTTGCTATACCGCGCATGCGGCCATCGAGCTCTATGCCAGCGCCTTTGAGGCCGCGCAGGCGCTGGACAAGTTAGAAGCCTTTGCCAGTTTTCATGGTCCGGATTTTTATGGCCTGCCGCGCAATACCGGGCAAATCACGCTGCGCCGCGAAAGCTGGACGCCGCCGCAAAGCTACCCCTTTGCCGACACCACTTTGAAACCGCTGGCCGGTGGCGAAGTGCTGCACTGGCGCATGGCCTAGCCATTTTTGATACGCCGATCGCCTTCGCTGATGCTGGTGCTGCTATGGCCCATGGCTTAGAAGAGATTGACTGGAATGCGCCGTGGCTGCAGGCCTGGCGCGCACGCGGCCAGCCCCTGGCCCAAGCCATACTGGCGGGACATAGCTGTGCGCACGCCCTCAACACGCTGGCGAACAGCCTGCCAAATTGTCCGGTGCGCTTTGTGCCGCAGTCCGATCTGCCGCCGGGCCAGGCCTATGAATCATTTGTTTTCGACACCCAGCAGGTGCCCACACGCGATGGCTTGCATGATTTTTTCAATGGCCTGTGCTGGCTGCATTTTCCGCACACCAAACAGCGCTTAAACCAGTTGCAGGCGGCGCAGATTGCGCACAGCGGTATCGCTCCGGTGCGCGGCCCGGCGCGGGATGCGCTGACCGTGTTTGACGAAAACGCCGCCCTGCTGCACGCACCCGATGCCTTGTGGGACGCCTTGGTACGCAAAGACTGGCAGGACCTCTTTGGCCGGTTGCGGCCTTTATGGAAAGAAGCACGCTTGCAATTGTTCGGCCATGCCTTATTGGAAAAACTGGTGCACCCGCGCGCTGCGATGACTGCACATGTCTATCGCGTGGCAAGCGACAACGGTGCGCAAGGCGATTGGGACCGGTGGCTGGGAACGCATTTACAAGCCGATGCGCTGGCTGGAAAACCCTTTGCGCATTTACCGGTATTGGGCGTGCCGGGTTGGTGGCCGGCCAATGAAACGCCCGCCTTTTACGACGATAGGGCGGTATTCCGCCTGCCGCGCCAAGCCTCGGGCTGACGCCGCCAAAGCCCGCAATTTGCCTGGGCGCTTGGGCGCGGTGACTTGTAATTTCACAGCCCGGCCCTACCATGGAGGTCTGTGTTGCAGCGCCAAGCCCCAACCGGTGTTTGTGCGGCGTGCACACTTTCTCTGGAGTTGATATGAAACGCATTCTTTTACTCGTGCTCACCAATGTGCTGATTGTGGTGGTACTGGGTATCGCGGCCAGCCTCTTGGGCGTGAACCGCTTTCTCACCAGCAATGGCCTGGATCTAGGTCTGCTGCTGGGCTATGCAATGCTCATCGGTTTTGGTGGCGCCTTTATTTCGCTGCTCATCAGCAAACCCATGGCCAAGTGGAGCTCGGGCGTGCAGGTAATTGCGCAGCCGCAAAACGCCGATGAGGCCTGGATTGTGGAAACCGTGCGCAAATTTTCCGAAAAGGCCGGCATCGGCATGCCCGAGGTCGGCATTTTTGAAGGCGAGCCCAATGCTTTTGCCACCGGCGCCTTCAAGGATTCGGCACTGGTGGCCGTGTCTACCGGATTGCTAGCCGGTATGACGCGGGAGGAAGTGGAAGCAGTCATTGGCCATGAAGTGGCGCACATCGCCAATGGCGATATGGTGACCATGACGCTGATCCAAGGCGTGATGAACACCTTTGTGGTTTTCCTCAGCCGAGTTATCGCCTACGCGGTAGACAGCTTTTTGCGCAAAAACGATGAGCAAAACAGCGGCCCCGGCATGGCTTACTTCATCACCTCCATCCTGCTCGATATCGTGTTGGGCTTTGCCGCAGGCATGGTGGTGGCCTGGTTCAGCCGCCAGCGCGAATTCCGTGCCGACGCCGGCGCTGCGCAATTGATGGGGCGCAAGCAACCCATGGTCAATGCGCTGGCCCGCCTGGGCGGCATGACGCCGGGCGAACTGCCCAAGAGCGTGGCCGCCTTTGGCATTGCCGGTGGTATCGGCCAGCTGTTCAGCACCCACCCGCCGATTGAAGAGCGTATCGCAGCATTGCAAAAAGCCTAAGCGCGGCCCGCATACCAAGTCGGTAGGTGTCGCCTGAGCCGTCGCATGTGCGCGCCATGCACTGTGCTTTTGGCCGCTTATTTGTGCTGGCCCTAGCCTTGCGGGCTTTGTTTAGACGCGCTGCGCTTTAAGCAGGTCTAAGGCCAAGGCCTCGGCCACGCGGATGCCATCGACGCCGGCCGACAAAATGCCACCGGCATAACTGGCCCCTTCGCCCGCTGGATACAGGCCGCGTACATTGCTGCTTTGCAAGTCCTCGCCCCGCGGCATTTTCAAGGGGCTGGACGTGCGTGTTTCTACGCCGGTGAGCAAAGCGTCTTGCATATCAAAACCTTTGATCTTGCGCCCGAATACCGGTAGCGCCTCGCGAATGGCGGCAATCGCATAGTCTGGCAAGCTCGGGGCAAGGTCCACCGGTGTGACGCCAGGACGGTACGAGGGCGTCACCGTGCCCCAGCCATTGGACGCCTTGCCCGCTAAAAAGTCACCCACCCGCTGGCCCGGCGCTTGGTAATTGGCACCCCCCAACTGATACGCCGCCGATTCCAAACTGCGCTGAAAGACCATGCCTGCTAAGGGATGCACATTGGCATGCGCAGCCTCTGCATGCGCGCTAGCAAGCATAGGTTGGGATGCGGGTTTGGCATCGCGCATCCCCTGCGCTTGCGCGGCATAGCGGGTGCCATCGACCTCGCCAAAGGCGGCGATAAAGCTGGCCGCGTCCTGCGGATAGTCGGGGGGTTCGATGCCGACCACGATGCCGGCATTGGCGTTGCGTTCGTTGCGCGAATACTGGCTCATGCCATTGGTCACCACACGGCCTGTTTCACTGTGGGCGGCGCCCACAGTACCGCCAGGACACCTACCAAAGCTGTACACGCT
>CANNEW010000219.1 GCA_947503685.1 Comamonadaceae bacterium
TTCGCCAGCCAGGCCAAGCCCAGGCCTGCTGCCAGACCGCCGAGCATCGCGCCCCAAGGGCGGCCAGGGGCTGCTGCTGCGGCACCCGGCTTGCCCGCTGCATTGCCAATGCCTTGCGAAGGCGCAGCAGGCGCGCTGTCACGCTGGGTGACATTGCTCGATTGACGCCCCATCGATTTGCCACCGGCCAGACGCCCAGCTTCGGCCTGCAAGCTGAACAACAACATAAAAGTCGCTAAAAAAGCAGTCAACCATTTCATATCGAATCCTTCCAAACTAGAAAAACCTTTTACCCAAGGCTTGGTAAGTGCGGCCCGGACCGCGCTTTGCAAGCGCACCACTAGGCATTGCGCACTTCGTCAGCACTTGATACCCACATGCAACGCCGCTATGCCACCGGTCAGGTTGTGGTAGTCCACATGACCGAAACCACCTATTTGCATCATTGCCTTGAGTTCGTCCTGGCCCGGATGCATGCGGATGGATTCGGCCAAATAACGGTAACTAGCGTCATCACCAGCCACTAGCTTACCTAAGACGGGTAAGACCTTAAACGAATACCAGTCATAGGCCTTTTCCAGGGGCGGGGCTATCTTGGAAAACTCCAGCACCAGCAGCTTGCCGCCCGGGCGCAGCACGCGGCACATCTCTGCCAGCGCCAGGTCTTTGTGCGTCATATTGCGCAGGCCAAAGGCCACACTCACGAGGTCGAAATAGCCATCGGCAAAGGGCAGGCGCTCGGCGTCGCAGACCACCGTGGGCAGCAGCACACCGGCGTCGAGCAGGCGGTTACGCCCGGTGCTGAGCATGGCGTGGTTGATGTCGGTATGCACCACCTGCCCGCGTTTGCCCACTTTGCCGGCAAAGGCCAGCGCCAGGTCGCCGGTGCCGCCGGCAATGTCCAGGGCTTTGTCGCCTTCTTGCAAGTTGGCCACCAGCACGGTGTAGGCCTTCCAAGCGCGGTGCAAGCCGCCGGACATCAGGTCGTTCATGACATCGTATTTGGATGCCACCGAATCAAAAACGCCACGCACACGGCGCGCTTTTTCCGCCTCGTCGACCGACTGAAATCCAAAATGCGTGGTGCTCATGGTGCGCTACCCGGTTCAATGGCTGGCGCAGCCAGGGGCAGCGGCCAATGGCATAGGCCCGTCACGTTCGCGCCCGGCCTCTTGCAAGCGCTTTTCATAATCGCCCCACAAGCGCTCCTGCTCGGCACCCAAGAAATACAAATAGTCCCAGGAAAAAATGCCGGTGTCATGCCCATCGGAAAAGCGCGGTTGCACCGCGTAATTACCCACCGGGTCCAGCGCGTCCAGGTCCACCAGGCGTTTGCCGGTTTGCAGCACCTCCTGCCCCGGCCCATGGCCCTGCACTTCGGCTGATGGGGAATAAATCCGCATTAATTCAAAAGGAATACGAAAGTCGGCACCATCTGAAAAACTGATTTGCAAAACGCGCGACTGGCTATGTACCGTCAGGTCTTGCGGGGTGGGGGAATGTTTGCTCAGGCCGGCCATAGCTTTCAAATCAAGGGTTATCACAGCGAGCCAAGGGCAGGCCCCGCTAGAACGCAACTGTAACCGCCTACACGAGTACCCGCTCTATGCCCCCGGCATTGGCCTTTTGCACATAGGCGGGCAGCCATTGCTCGCCCAGGATAAGGCGCGCCATCTCGACCACGATGTAATCCGCTTCCAGCAATCCGTTGTTCAGGTCATTGCCATAGCGGCTAAGGCCTTGCAAGCAACTGGGGCAGCTAGTCAGGATTTTGGTCGGTCCGGTTACGGCGAGGCCCCGATCCGCTTTAAGCGCCGCCAGATCGTCCGCGCCCTGGCGAAGCTCTTCTTCCTTGCGAAAGCGAATTTGCGTGGATATATCGGGCCGGGTCACGCCCAGGGTGCCGGACTCTCCGCAGCAGCGCTCACTTTTTAGCACGGTGTCACCCACCAAGGCCTTGACGGTTTTCATCGGGTCTTGCAGCTTCATCGGGCTGTGGCAGGGGTCGTGGTACAGATAGCCGGCGCCCGCCATGCTGTTGGCAGTACCGTCCGCCGCCAGTGCGGTGCCCAAGGTAATGCCCTTTTCCAACAAATATTCATGGATGTCGATGATCCGGCAGCCCGGGAATATTTTGTCAAACTGATAGCCTTGCAATTGGTCATAGCAGGTGCCGCAACTGACCACCACGGTTTTGATGTCCAGGTAGTTCAGGGTATTGGCCACGCGGTGAAACAGCACGCGGTTATCGGTGACAATTTTTTCCGCCTTGTCGGCCTGACCGCTGCCGCGCTGCGGGTAGCCGCAGCACAAATAACCCGGCGGCAACACAGTTTGCACGCCCGCATGCCAGAGCATGGCTTGCGTAGCCAAGCCCACCTGGCTGAATAAGCGCTCCGAGCCGCAGCCGGGGAAGTAAAACACCGCCTCGGTCTCCCCCGTGGTGGCTTGCGGGTCGCGGATGATGGGCACGTAGTCCGCATCTTCAATGTCCAGCAGTGCGCGGGCGGTGCGCTTCGGTAGGCCGCCGGGCATTTTTTTGTTAATGAAGTGGATGACCTGCTCTTTGATGGGCGCTGCGCCTACCGTCGAGGGTGGCTTGGCGGTCTGGCGGTTTGCCAGCACGCGCAGCACATCATTGGCCAGGCGCTGCACCTTAAAGCCCACGCCCACCATCATGCTGCGCATGAACTTGATGGTTTGCGGGTTGGTGGCGTTCAGAAACGCCATGGCCAAGGCATTGCCCGGCCTGAAACTCTTTTTCCCCATCTTGCGCAAAAGATTACGCATATGCATGGTGACATCGCCAAAATCGATTTTTACCGGGCAAGGGCTTTCGCACTGGTGGCATACCGTGCAGTGGTCTGCCACGTCTTCAAATTCCTGCCAGTGCTTGATGGACACGCCGCGGCGGGTTTGCTCTTCGTATAAAAAGGCCTCCACCAGCAGGGAGGTAGCCAAAATTTTGTTGCGCGGGCTATAGAGCAAATTGGCGCGCGGCACATGGGTGGCGCACACGGGTTTGCATTTGCCGCAGCGCAAGCAGTCTTTGATTGAATCGGCAATCGCGCCGATATCGCTTTGCTGCATGATCAGCGATTCATGGCCCATCAAACCAAACGAGGGCGTATAGGCGTGGCTTAAGTCCGATGCGTGGCTGCTCACACCCTTGAGACTTGGGCGCAACAGCTTGCCTTTGTTGAAGCGCCCTTCGGGATCAATACGCGCTTTGTAGTCCGCAAAAGGCTGCAACTCGGCATCGGTCAGAAACTCCAGCTTGGTGATACCAATACCGTGCTCGCCCGAAATCACGCCATCCAAAGAACGCGCCAGCGCCATGATGCGCTTGACCGCCTGATGGGCCGCTTGCAACATGGCGTAATCGTCGCTGTTGACCGGGATATTGGTGTGCACATTGCCATCGCCCGCATGCATGTGCAGCGCCGCCCAGACGCGGCCTTTGAGCACGCGTTTATGGATGGCCACGCATTCCTTGAGGATGGCCGCAAAAGCCGAACCGGTAAATATGCTGTGCAGCGGCGCCTGCGATTGCGGTTTCACACTGGCGCGCAGGCGGTGGTCCTGCAACTGCGGGAACAGCACATCCACATCGTTCAACCAGCCCTGCCAGTGCGCGCGTACGCCAGCAATCAAGTCCTGCGCTTGCGCCACCCGGTCTTCCAGCAACTCGGCCGATGAGATGCCGTTGGCGTCGTCGCTCTTTCCCAAAGGCACATCGCTACGCGCAAAAAATTCAGACAAGGCATCACACAAGGCCAGCTTGTTGCGCAAAGACAGCTCGATATTGATGCGCTCGATGCCGTCGGTGTACTCGCCCATGCGCTCCAGCGGAATCACCACGTCTTCATTGATTTTGAAGGCATTGGTATGGCGGCTGATCGCGGCGGTGCGTTTGCGGTCCAACCAGAACTTACGCCGCGCCTCGGGGCTGATAGCTACAAAGCCCTCGCCGCTGCGCGCATTGGCCAGGCGCACTACTTCCGAGGTGGCGCGTGCCACCGCATCCGGATCGTCACCGGCAATATCGCCCACCAAGACCATCTTGGGCAGGCCCGAGCTGCTACCCAACTCGGCGGCACGCTTGCTCTTGGTGGCATAGCCCACGGCCTTGAGGTAGCGGTCGTCCAAATGCTCCAGACCGGCCAACAGCACGCCGCTGCGCTTTTGCTCGGCGAACATAAAGTCTTTGATGTCCACGATGCTGGGCACCGCGTCGCGCGCATTGCCAAAAAACTCGAGGCACACGGTGCGCGTATGCGCCGGCATGCGGTGCAGCACCCAAGAGGCGCTGGTAATCAGGCCGTCGCAGCCCTCTTTCTGGATGCCAGGCAGGCCACTTAAAAATTTGTCCGTCACATCCTTGCCCAGACCGGCTTTGCGAAAAGCCGGGCCCGGAATCGTCAGGGTTTCGCTGCGCAGCTGCGTTTTGCCGTCGGCCTTGAAATACTGCAGTTCAAAAACTGCCTGGTCTGCGTCATGGATCTTGCCCATGTTGTGGCCTACGCGGGTGACCTCCAACCACTGCGCATCCGGCGTCACCATGCGCCAGCTCGCCAGGTTGTCCAAAGCGGTACCCCAGAGCACGGCTTTTTTACCCCCCGCATTCATGGCGATATTGCCGCCTATGCACGAGGCCTCGGCCGAGGTCGGGTCCACCGCAAACACAAAGCCGGCGCGCTCAGCCGCATCGGCCACGCGCTGCGTGACCAC
>CANNEW010000220.1 GCA_947503685.1 Comamonadaceae bacterium
CGTTTTGCTGGCCTTGCCAGCGGGCAGCTCCGGAAAAATCACCACCGAAGTGGTGCGCAAAGAGCCGCTTTTGGCCCCCATCACGCAAGGCCAGGAGGTGGCGAGCTTGCGCGTGCTTTCGGGCGGCGTGGAAGTAGCGCAAATGCCTTTGCAGGCCCTGGAAGCAGTGGATCAGGCCGGCATTTTCGGTCGCGCCTGGGACGCCTTGCGCCTGTGGATACGTTAGGCGGGATGCCTGCCAGCTGAGACCCGTGCTCGGTCAGCGCGATATCTGGTATATTAGAAGGCTTTTCGGAAACTTCCGAAGGGCTCTGTGTTTTCGAAGTTTTTGAATCGTATAGCTCCTGCGCAGCGGGAGCATTTTCATTAGGAGGCTTAAGTGCCAACCATTAACCAGCTAGTGCGTCAGGGGCGTGAGGTCGAAACGATCAAGTCCAAAAGCCCTGCCATGCAGAACTCGCCGCAGCGCCGCGGCGTGTGCACCCGCGTGTACACCACCACCCCCAAGAAGCCCAATTCCGCGCTGCGTAAAGTAGCCAAAGTGCGCTTGACCAACGGTTTTGAAGTGATTTCCTATATCGGCGGCGAAGGCCACAACCTGCAAGAGCATAGTGTGGTGCTGGTGCGCGGCGGTCGTGTCAAGGATTTGCCCGGTGTGCGTTACCACATCGTGCGCGGTTCGCTGGACTTGCAAGGCGTGAAAGACCGCAAGCAATCGCGTTCTAAATACGGCGCTAAGCGCCCCAAGGCCAAGTAATACGGGGCTTCCCCGTTCGTTTTTAGGTGCTGTTCCCCGCGTGGCGCGGTGGTGCAGCGTAGTGGCCCGAAGCACAAAATTGTTTGTGTGGGTCGAGTAAGTGGGGGTCTTTTGGCTCCCGCGGTGCCCAAGTTGGGTGCCAACTGAAGCAAAGAGGTGAAAAAATGCCACGTCGTCGCGAAGTCCCCAAACGTGAAATCCTGCCCGATCCAAAATTCGGCAATGTCGAGCTGTCCAAGTTCATGAATGTCATCATGGAAGGCGGCAAAAAAGCAGTCGCCGAACGTATTATTTACGGCGCGTTGGAGCAGATTGAAAAGAAACATCCCGGTAAAGACCCACTCGAAGCCTTTACCGTTGCTATCAACAACGTCAAACCCATGGTCGAGGTCAAATCTCGCCGTGTCGGTGGCGCCAACTACCAAGTTCCGGTTGAAGTGCGCCCCGTGCGTCGTCTGGCCTTGTCGATGCGCTGGATTAAAGAAGCCGCGCGCAAGCGTGGCGAAAAATCCATGGCGCTGCGCTTGGCCAATGAGCTGCTCGAAGCCACCGAAGGCCGTGGCGGCGCGATGAAAAAGCGCGATGAAGTGCACCGCATGGCTGAAGCCAACAAGGCGTTCTCGCACTTCCGTTTCTAAGCAGCGCACGCCGACGGGCCCGGGTGCCCGCACCGCCATGGCGCAGTGTCATCACATTGTTGCAGCGGTGCTTTAGCCTTAGCGACCGGCCGCAAGCAGCGCCTACAAGCGCACCGATTATTGAAGACCCAGATCAAAGAAGGATCCACCATGGCTCGCCATACCCCTATTGAGCGCTACCGCAACATTGGCATTTCAGCGCATATCGACGCCGGTAAAACCACTACGACCGAGCGCGTGTTGTTTTACACCGGTGTGAACCACAAAATCGGTGAAGTGCATGATGGCGCGGCCACCATGGACTGGATGGAGCAAGAGCAGGAGCGCGGTATCACGATTACGTCGGCTGCAACCACTTGCTTCTGGAAAGGCATGGACAAGTCCTTGCCCGAGCACCGCATTAACATCATCGACACCCCTGGGCACGTGGACTTCACCATCGAGGTGGAGCGTTCTATGCGCGTGCTGGACGGCGCTTGCATGGTCTATTGCGCGGTCGGCGGCGTGCAGCCCCAGTCGGAAACCGTGTGGCGCCAGGCCAATAAATACAAAGTGCCGCGCCTAGCCTTTGTGAACAAAATGGACCGTACCGGCGCCAATTTCTACAAGGTCGTGGAGCAGATGAAACTGCGCCTCAAGGCCAGCCCTGTGCCCATGGTGATCCCCATTGGCGCTGAAGAAAACTTCGTGGGCGTGGTGGACTTGCTCAAGATGAAAGCCATCATCTGGGACGAGGCTTCGCAAGGCATGTTGTTTGACTACCGTGATATTCCTGCCGATTTGGTCGAGTTGGCCAAAGAGTGGCGGGAAAAAATGGTGGAAGCTGCCGCTGAAGCCACGGAAGAGCTTATGAACAAGTACCTGGAAGAGGGTGACTTGACCGAATTAGAAATCAAAGCCGGTATCCGCGCGCGCACGATTGCCAGCGAAATTCAGCCTATGTACTGCGGCTCAGCCTTCAAGAACAAAGGCGTACAGCGTATGTTGGACGCCGTCATTGAATTCATGCCATCGCCCGTGGACATCCCGCCGGTTAACGGCATGGATGAAGATGAAAACCCAGTCGTGCGCCAGGCCGATGATGGAGAAAAGTTCTCTGCGCTGGCATTCAAGTTGATGACCGACCCGTTTGTGGGCCAACTCACCTTTGTGCGCGTCTATTCCGGCGTGCTGCAAAAAGGTGATAGCGTTTACAACCCGATCCGTGGCAAAAAAGAGCGTATCGGCCGAATTGTGCAAATGCACGCCAACAACCGCCAAGAGGTCAGTGAAATTCGCGCTGGTGACATCGCTGCCTGCGTGGGTCTTAAAGACGTGACCACCGGTGAGACCTTGTGCGATCCATCGGCCATCGTCATGCTTGAGCGCATGATCTTCCCCGAGCCCGTGATTACCCAGGCCGTGGAACCCAAGACCAAGGCCGACCAGGAAAAAATGGGTATCGCTTTGCAGCGTTTGGCGCAGGAAGATCCTTCTTTCCGCGTCAAAACCGACGAAGAATCCGGCCAGACCCTGATTGCTGGTATGGGTGAGTTGCACCTCGAAATTATTGTGGACCGCATGAAGCGCGAATTTGGCGTCGAAGCCAATGTGGGCAAGCCCCAGGTGGCCTACCGCGAAACGATTCGCAAGACCATTGAAGACGCCGAAGGCAAGTTCGTGCGCCAGTCCGGTGGTAAAGGTCAATACGGTCACGTGGTGCTCAAGATTGAACCCAATGAAGCCGGTAAAGGCATCGTATTTGTTGACGCTATCAAAGGTGGTGTGGTGCCGCGCGAATACATTCCTGCGGTCGAAAAAGGCATCCACGAAGCTGTTACGCAAGGCGTGCTAGCCGGTTACCCGGTGGTGGATGTGAAAGTGACTTTGCACTTCGGTTCCTACCATGATGTCGACTCCAACGAATTGGCCTTCAAGATGGCCGCGATCTTTGGTTTCAAAGAAGGTTGCCGTAAAGCCAGCCCGGTGATTCTGGAGCCGATGATGGCGGTGGAAGTAGAAACCCCCGAAGACTATGCCGGTAACGTGATGGGCGATTTGTCCTCACGCCGCGGCATGGTGCAAGGCATGGAAGACATGGTCGGTGGCGGTAAAGCCATCAAGGCCGAGGTGCCACTGTCTGAGATGTTTGGTTATTCGACCACCCTGCGCTCCATGTCGCAAGGTCGCGCCACCTACACCATGGAATTCAAGCACTACACCGAAGCGCCACGCAATGTGTCCGAAGCCATCATGGCTGCACGCGCTAAGTAAGTTTTCAAACGGTCTGCGACGCTATGCCATCCTGTGCCCGTGCGGGATGAATCAGCAATAGCGTGCAAACCTTAAATCACACACGGGCCTTGCTCTTTTTGGAGAATTTAAATGGGAAAAGAAAAATTTGCGCGTACCAAGCCCCACGTTAACGTGGGCACCATCGGCCATGTGGACCATGGCAAAACTACGCTGACAGCGGCGATCACGACAATTTTGTCGGCTAAATTTGGCGGTGAAGCCAAGGCCTATGACCAAATTGACGCTGCTCCGGAAGAAAAAGCGCGCGGCATCACGATCAACACCGCCCACGTCGAGTACGAAACGGCTAACCGCCACTACGCGCACGTGGACTGCCCCGGACACGCTGACTATGTAAAAAACATGATCACTGGCGCGGCCCAAATGGACGGCGCTATTTTGGTCTGCTCTGCAGCTGACGGCCCCATGCCCCAAACCCGCGAGCACATCTTGCTGGCGCGCCAGGTGGGTGTTCCTTACATCATTGTGTTCCTGAACAAGTGCGACATGGTGGATGACGCCGAGCTGCTGGAGCTGGTCGAGATGGAAGTGCGCGAGTTGCTGGACAAATACGACTTCCCAGGAGACGCCACCCCCATCATCCACGGCAGCGCCAAGCTGGCCCTGGAAGGCGACAAAGGCGAGTTGGGCGAGGTCGCGATCATGAAACTGGCGGATGCCTTGGACACCTACATCCCTCTGCCCGAGCGCGCAGTGGACGGCGCCTTCCTCATGCCAGTGGAAGACGTGTTCTCCATCTCTGGCCGGGGCACCGTGGTGACCGGACGCGTAGAGCGCGGCATCGTCAAGGTGGGCGAAGAGATCGAGATCGTCGGTATTGCTGATACCCAAAAGACCACCTGCACCGGGGTGGAGATGTTCAGGAAGCTGCTGGACCAGGGCCAGGCGGGAGACAACGTGGGCATCTTGCTGCGCGGCACCAAGCGCGAAGACGTGCAGCGCGGCCAGGTGCTGTGCAAGCCCGGATCGATCAAGCCGCACACCCACTTTAC
>CANNEW010000221.1 GCA_947503685.1 Comamonadaceae bacterium
CTGCCTCGTCTTGCACCCCATCGAGTACGTTCGGTGGTTTATGCAGGATCAGCGTCACTTCGCCCAGCGCCATCAAACTGGCATCCGGGTCCACAGTCACCTTCTGCGTCAGCACGCGTTGCTGCGGGATTTCCACCACCTGGCCGTCCACCCGCACCCAGCCGCCTTCGATGGTTTGCTCGGCCTCGCGGCGCGAGCAGCCCAGCATCTGCGCGACGCGCTTAGACAGGCGCTCGCCATCACCAGAGTCGCCGCCACCCGCGCCTCGGCCGGGCCGTGCTGCCGAGCCTGCGCTCATGGCTGGCCGGCTTGGCTTTGCGCTAAAAGTTGGATGCGCTCCACATGCGCCAGCAGCGAGCGCTTGGCCACCGGCCACAGGCGTGCATCGACGTCGTCATAAGCCAGCGGCAGCCACTGGTCCGGGTCACCTGCGGGATTGGCCTGCATGACGGCGGCGATCTTGGCCTCGCGCTTGAGACGGTGGGCTTTGAGATGCGCAATCGCGCCCAACGCATCCGGCATAGGGTGGCCGTGGGCGGGCAGGATGAAGTCCACGCTGTGCTGCACACAAGCGGTATGCAGCAAGTCCAGCGATTCGAGGTAATCCGCCATATTGCCGTCGGGCGGGTCGATCACCGTGGTGCTGCCATTGAGAATATGGTCACCCGAAAACAACAGCCCGTCTTGCGTCAGCAGCAGGCACACATGGTTGGCCGCATGGCCGGGCGTGTGCAGCGCCAACAAGCTGTGCTGTGGTGCGCCATCGGCTTGCAATTGCAAGAGCGCCCCATGGACCAATACCTTGTCGGGCACAAAGTGGCTATTGGCCCGCGCCGTCGGCGCCGAAGGCTGACCCCAGATCGGCGGCGTGTGACCGCTGCGCTGCGTGCACAAGGCTTGCAGCGGCGCAGCGCCTGGTGAATGGTCGGCATGGGAGTGGGTGCAGACAATGGCCTGGATGTGGCCGCCGCGCCCGTCCACGTGGCGCGCAGCGTCCCACAAGCGGGCAATGTGATCGCTGTCGGCAGGGCCTGGGTCGATCACGAAATAGCCGGTGGCCGTATCGCCCACCAGGTAGCTATTGGTGCCTGGCCCGGTCATAAAGCCGGGGTTGGGTGCGGTCAGGCGCTGCAGATTGGCAAGCAAAGGCACTGGGCGCGCGCTTTGCCACTCGCCGGGTGCGGGCAAGGCGCCTGCGGCATGGTCAAGGATCTGGGAACTTCGGGGCATAGCGGGATTGTGCAGCCAAACACGGGGCTGTCTGGCGGCACGCCTGATAATCGGGGCTATGCGAATTCCGTTTACCAAGATGCACGGCGCCGGCAATGATTTTGTGGTGCTCGATGCAAGCCGCGGACCCTTGGGCCTGAGCCCAGCGCATTACCGTTTTTTGGGTAATCGCCACTTGGGCGTAGGCGCTGACCAGATTTTGACGGTGGGGCCATCGCCGGCAGCGGGCATTGATTTTGAATACACCATCCACAACGCCGACGGAAACCAGGTCGAGCAATGCGGTAACGGCGCGCGCTGCTTTGCGCGCTTTGTACGCGAGCAAGGTCTGAGCGATAAAACGCGTTTGCGCGTCAAGACCATGCAGGGCGTGATTGAGCCCGAACTGCATGCCGATGGCCGCGTGACGGTGGACATGGGGCCGCCTTCGTTTGATCTGCAAGCCATGGGTTTTAACGCACAGGGTTTAGAGGCGCAGGCATTGGGCGATTGGCAATTTTGGTCCTTGCCTCTGCATGCCACCGATAGCGTGCGCATAGGCGCGGTATCTATGGGCAACCCACATGCAGTGCAGCTGGTGGACGATGCAGACCAGGCGGCTGTGGAAACGCAAGGCCCTTTGATTGGACAGAATGCGCGTTTTATCCACCAGGTCAATGCCGGGTTCATGCAGATAGTGAGCCGCCAGCAGGTGCGCTTGCGCGTGTACGAGCGCGGTGTGGGCGAGACCCTGTCGTGCGGCAGCGGCGCTTGCGCGGCGGTGGTGGCGGGCATACGCTGGGGCCTGCTCGATGCGCTAGTCGATGTGCATACGCGGGGCGGGGTATTAACTATCGCCTGGGCCGGTGGCGACGCACCGGTTTTGATGACCGGCCCGGCCACCACGGTGTACCGCGGCGAGATTGAGCTACCGGACCATTTTTAACGACAGTCATTCTTTCCATAAAACTATGAGCACACCCAGCGACCCCAGCCTGAGCAACCCGATTACCGAAGACGACATCGCCAACTACCTGGCCAACACGCCGGACTTTTTTCTGCGCCACGCAGACTTGCTGGCGGCCGTGCAAATCACCAGCCCCCACAGCCACCGCGCGGTCAGCCTGCAAGAGCGCCAGGCCGAGATGTTGCGCGAGAAAATTAAGTTGCTCGAATCGCGCATCATGGAAATGATCCGCCACGGCAATGACAATGTGCTGCTGTCCGACAAGATACTGCGCTGGGCGCGCGGGCTCTTGCTGGTGCCGCAGGCGCAAACCCTGCCCGGCATGATTAGCCAGGAAATCCGCGAACAGTTCTCGGTGCCCCAAGTGGCGCTGCGCTTATGGGGCCTGGACAGCGAATACGCGGACAGCGCCTTTGTGCAAGGCGTGAGCGATGAAGCCAAATTGTTTGCCTCATCCCTGAACGAGCCTTTTTGCGGCCTGAACACCGGCTTTGAAGTAACGGCCTGGCTGGACAAGCCGGACACCGCCGCCTCCATTGCCATCATCCCCTTGCGCAGCGGTGACGCTGGCAGCAGCGCGCCGGCTTTTGGCATGCTGGTGCTGGCCTCGATGGATGCGCAGCGTTTCCATGGTGGCATGGGGACCGACTTTTTATGCCGTATCGGCGAGGTGGCCAGCGCCGCCTTAAGCCGTTTGCGTTAAACCCTCCCTGCGATACCGCGCGTGGCCACCGACAGCGAACTGGTCGAGCGCTACTTGGAATATGTGCGCACAGAAAAGCGCTTGGCGCAACGCACCGTAGCCTTGTACGCCTTGGACCTGGGCAAGCTACAGGCCTATGCGGCCGGTGCCGTGGCTTCGGGTTCCAGCGCCCTGTCCGGCGGGCCACCAGCCAAAAGCAGCATACAAGCGAAAAGCACAAGCAGCCCAGCGCTACCGCTTTGCGAAGTCAGCCACCACCACATACGCCGCTGGATCGCCCAGATGCACAGCGGCGGGCGTAGCGGGCGCGGCATTGCCTTGATTTTGAGCGGCTGGCGCGGCTTTTATGTTTGGCTGGGCCACCAAAGCCTGGTGTCCAGCAACCCGGTGCAAGACGTGCGCGCCCCCAAGGCGCCCAAGCCCCTGCCCAAAGCCATGGGCGTGGACGATGCGGTGCGGTTTGCCGATTTCTGCAGCCAAGACAGCGCCTGGTTTGAAGCCCGCGATGCGGCCATGGTGGAGCTGCTCTATGGCAGCGGCCTGCGCGTAGGGGAATTGGTGGGGCTGGACGTGCAGCCTGGCCCGCAGGCCAAAGGCTGGATCGACCTCCGGGAAGCGCAAGCCCATGTGCTGGGCAAAGGCGCCAAACGGCGCGCTGTGCCGGTGGGCAGCGCAGCCCTGCGCGCTCTGGAGCACTGGCTGGCCCTACGGGCGACCCCGCCGGGCCCGGCTATGGCGCGCAGCGCCAAGGGCCAGCCCGAAGGCCCGTTGGCCGCTACGGCGCAAGCTGCGCTGTTTACCGGGCGCAATGGCACCCGCTTGAGTGCGCAGTCGGTATGGCAACGCCTACAGCGGCGCAGCCAGTTGGCACACACCAGCGTGCCAGTGCACCCGCACATGCTGCGCCACTCGTTTGCCAGCCATGTACTGCAGTCCAGCAGCGACCTGCGCGGTGTGCAGGAATTGCTCGGACACGCCAATATCAGCACCACCCAGGTCTACACGCGGCTGGATTTCCAACATTTGGCCAAGGCCTATGACGCGGCCCATCCACGCGCCAAATCCAAGTAAGGCCTGGTCACAATACCATCCAAATTTGCATAGCACGATTTGCGGCGTTTTCATCTATTTTTTAGACTTGTTCACAAATATTATTGATTTCATTGGCTGCCGGCCTCAAGCCGTCGAAAACTCTGCCACGGCCCAAGGTGCTTGCTAAGTGCTTGATTTTTATAAGAATGCAAAAATGCTTTTTTTCAAGGCGTCGTGTCGAAAGCCTTGATTTCCCGAGGTTTTTGGGCCGCCGAGGCAGGATATCAACAAAGTTATCCACAGATTGCGCGAATAGCGGGTCAATTTGTTTCAAATCAATGACTTAAGGCTAGTTTCGCCAGTCTGCTTCAGATGCGGGCGCTAAGCCTGATTTTCACTTCACAGGATGAAAACTGCTACTTTTTTGCACCCCCGCAGCGGGCACAATCGTCGGGGCGCGCAATGGGCAGCCTAAGGGCTGTCATGGGGCCTCAATAGGGGCCCACCGGAGAGCGCGTAGGCCAAAGTTATGCACATGCTTGCCCTGCAGTGCGCATGGCAGCCTGGCCCTGCTGCGATCCCGTCGCCAAAGCGATAATGATGCTAAGTGATTGATTTTTAACGATTAGTTTTTTTGCTTAATTTTTAGGCAGGGTAAAAATATGCTAATTTTTAGAGGGTGGAAGGGTTTTACACGAGTCCTATCCACAAAGTTATCCACACGATCTGGGTATAAAGCCGTGACCCTAATCAG
>CANNEW010000222.1 GCA_947503685.1 Comamonadaceae bacterium
TACCTTGAACCAGCCTTTGACACCCCAGGCCTCGCCGATGCGCGCCACCTCAATGGCATCTGCCGGAAGCTCAGCGGGCTCCAGGCCTGCGATCATGCGAAATAAGGTCTGCCGTAAAGGGTTTGCACCGCGAGGCGCAAGCCCTTCAAGGGACTATTTAGGCTGCGACCGGCGCGCTGGCAGCGGCCTGGTTGATCAGACGCTCCACCGTCGGCGAAGCCTGAGCGCCAACGCCTTTCCAATAGGTCAAGCGATCCTGTGCAATACGAATGCGCTCTTCACTGGCGGTGGCAATTGGGTTATAAAAACCGATGCGCTCGATAAAGCGGCCATCCCGACGGGTACGCTTGTCGGCAACGACGATACTGAAAAACGGGCGGGCCTTAGCACCACCACGGGCGAGTCGAATAACGACCATGATTCATCCTTTGGGGAGATTGAAATGAGTTTCAACCATAAAATTCGGAGTTGAGACACGCAACTGACCACCCGGCCAGTGACACTCAGAATAGCCCTCGATTATATCTTTTCCCAAACCATGCCTCTTATCCGCTCCAGCACGGACGCCGACCTGGCGGTCATTACCGGTATTTACCGCCACCATGTGCTGCATGGAACAGGCACTTTCGAAATCGACCCGCCCACCGAAACGGACATGCGGGCACGCCGCGCGGACGTGTTAGCCAAAGGCCTGCCCTTCCTGGTATTGGAAGACTCGGGGGAAGTTGTCGGTTTTGCCTATTGCAACTGGTTTAAGCCGCGCCCCGCTTACCGTTTTTCAGCCGAAGACTCGCTTTACCTTAGCCCGCTGGCCACCGGGAAGGGTTGGGGACGCCTGCTTTTGAGCGAGCTGATGTCCAGCGCCGAGCGGGCCGGTGTGCGCAAGCTGATCGCGGTCATTGGCGATTCCGCCAACCTGGCCTCCATAGGCGCGCACAGCGCATGCGGTTTTGCCCACGCCGGTGTGCTTGGCGCCTGCGGCTGGAAATTTGAGCGTTGGCTGGACGTGGTGCTCATGCAATGCCCCCTGGGCGTGGGCGACCGCCAGCCACCCGTATGAAGTTGTGCGTTCAACCTGTTTAAGCGGGTTTGTTGCTTACCGAGGCGGGCTCCGAGAGCATTTAGCGCGTTCGCCGGCTTGAAGCGGGCTCGCTAGGTTCGCTTTTCCAGATTAGACCTGCGTGTCAGCGACGACAATCCGCTTTATGAAAAATAAAACCTTCACCGTGTGGCTCACGCTGCTGCTGGGCTCACTGGGATTGCAGCGCATTTACTTGGTGGGACGCTTTGACCCTGGGCCTGGCTGCTCCTGCTGCCCACGGGCGGTGGGTTGGTATGGCGTTGTACGTGCCCGAACACTGGGCTTGGATGACTTGTGGAGCTGGATTCTCATTCCCTTGGGCGGTTTCGCCCTGGCCGCATCTGCGCTTGTGGCTATCCGCTATGGCCTGATGGATGCACCAGCCTGGAACGCGCGCTTTAATCCGCAGGCCGAACCGGAAGATGCGGCGGGACAAACCCAGGGCCTGACGGTGCTAGGCCTAGGGGCTTCGCTGATGTTGGGTACCACCGTCTTGATGGCGACGATTGCGTTTAGCTTCCAGCGCTATTTTGAATTCACCGCTTAGCGCCAAAGTCAGCGCGGATAGGGCCTGCGTGGTTTTGCGCTAAAGTCAACCTATGTTTAGCGGACTTTTCGACTACTTTGAATCGCGGATTTCCGCCACCGCCAGCCCTCCCTCCCAAACACCCCCCAAGGGTCTCATTGCGTTTTACTGGCACTTTTTGCGCCAGTCCCGCGCCCTGTTTTTTGCGATGCTGCTCAGCTGCCTGTTGGTAGCGCTTAGCGACACCGTCATGCCGCTGCTGATAGGCAAGCTGGTCGGCCTGATGCTGGCGACAGACCGGGAGGCCGCCTTGCGGGAAGCCGGGCCCATGCTGGGGCTGATGCTGGTGTTCCTGCTGCTGCTGCGCCCGGCCGCTTTGCTTTTTGACAGCCTGCTGCGCTTTAATGCCGTCATGGGCGCATTTACCAGTTTGGTGCGCTGGCAGAACCACTGGCACGTGGTGCGCCAGAGTTGGCCATTTTTTCAGGATGATTTTGCCGGCCGCATTGCCAACCGTGTGATGCAAACTGGCAACTCCTTGCGCGAAAGCGCAGTCTCGGGCGTGCGATCAGTGTGGTACATCCTGATTTACGGCCTGACTACCGTGGTACTAATGTGCCTGTCGGACTGGCGCTTGGCGATTCCTACGGTCTGCTGGTTTGCCGCCTACATCGGCTTTTTGTACTACTTTGTGCCGCGTATGCGCGACTTGTCCAAGCTCAGTTCAGAGCAACGCTCGCGCGTGGTAGCGCGGGTGGTGGATACCTATAGCAATATCCTTACCGTCAAGCTGTTTGCGCGGCCCAGCGACGAAGACCGGCATGTGCAAGACGTCATTCACGCCCATGTGCGCGCCGTGTCCCAACACATGCGGCTGGTGACTTTATTTATTTTTACGCTGTGGATGATGAACGCCTTGCTGCTCGTCGCTACAGCCGCAGTAGGGCTCTATTTGTGGCAGGCGCACGCGCTGGACGTGGCGACATTTGCGACTGCGCTACCGCTAGCCTGGCAGATCACCACGGCGGCGGGCTGGGTATCTTGGGAGGTGGCTGGGATTTTTGAGAATCTGGGTGTGGTGCAAGAAGGCATGGAAACCATTGCCCAGCCCCTGCGCATGACAGACAGCCCCGATGCGCAAGCCCTCCAAGTTGGCAGTGGTGAAATTCGGTTCGAAGACCTGAGCTTTGCCTATGAGGGTGGCGCTCCGGTGTTAAAGCATATTAGCCTGCATATCCGCCCCGGGGAACGCATCGGCTTGATCGGTCGCTCGGGCGCAGGCAAGTCCACCTTGGTGCATTTGCTGCTGCGCTTTTTCGATCCCCAACAAGGTCGCATTGTGATAGACGGGCAGGACATTGCGCAGGCTACCCAGGACAGCGTGCGGGAGAACATCGGCATGGTGACGCAAGATACTTCACTGCTGCACCGCTCGATTGCCGCCAATATCCGCTACGGTAAACCGCAGGCCACCGAAAGTCAGGTGGAGCAAGCGGCGCGCAAAGCGCAGGCCTGGGATTTCATTCAAGGGCTGCAAGACATGAAAGGGCGTAGCGGCCTGGATGCGCGGGTTGGCGAGCGCGGCGTCAAACTCTCAGGCGGCCAGCGCCAGCGTATTGCGATTGCGCGTGTGATTTTGAAAGACGCGCCGATCTTGATTTTGGATGAAGCAACCTCTGCGCTAGACAGCGAAGTGGAAATGGCGATCCAGGAGCAATTGATCGGCATGATGGACGGCAAAACTGTGATTGCGATAGCCCACCGCTTATCTACGATTGCACGCCTGGACCGCTTGGTGGTGCTGGACGAAGGGCGCATCGTGGAAAGCGGAACCCATGCCCAGTTGCTGGCGCACGGCGGCCACTACGCATCCCTATGGCAACGCCAGTCTGGCGGATTTTTGCCGGACGACTTGCCAGCACTTGCAGCGGCGCAAGCACCTGCGCAGCCTGCGCACGCCTGACAAGCGGGTTGGGCGGCGCTTGGCGATTTGCGAGAATGCGCCCCGAACCTGAAAACCATGGCACCCGCTTTATGAACCCCTTAGCCCCACCTCTGCCCGACCGCTTATCGATTGACCCGCAGAGCAAACACTATGTGGCTGGAGTGTTTGAACACGACATCGGCATCCGCTTCAACGGCAAAGAGCGTCACGATGTGGAGGAGTACTGTGTCAGCGAGCGCTGGATCAAAGTAGCGGCGGGCAAGGCGCGAGACCGAAAGGGCAAGCCCTTGATGATTAGCCTGAAGGGCGCGGTGGAGGTGTATTACCGGGACGCGGCACCGACCGCTGCCTAGGACTGACAAGCGCACAGCGCGGGCCGCGCGGCTGCATACAGTCGGAGACCTGATGGCGCCTAGGGTTTGAGCGCCGGGCTAAACGCCATCAAACTCAAGATTTCAAACAGCATTTGCGCTCCAGCTTGCGCGGTGTTGGTGCTGGGGTCGTACTGCGGCGCCACTTCGACCACATCGCCGCCGCAAATATTCAGGCCTTTGAGCCCATGGAAAATCGCCAAGGCCTCGCGCGTGGTCAGCCCGCCAATCTCGGGGGTGCCGGTACCTGGCGCATACACCGGGTCCAGGCCATCGACATCAAAGCTAAGGTAGGTCGGGCCAGTGCCCACGACCTGGCGGGCAAGGCGCACGATTTCGGCAACACCCATGCCAGCGACTTCTTCTGCGTGGATCACCGTCATGCCGGCGTCTTTAGAAAACTCCCACAGGTATTCAGACGAACCGCGGATTCCTATCTGAATACAGCGTGTAGGGTCCAACACGCCATCGAGCACAGCCAGGCGAAAGGGGCCGCCGTGGTGGAAACGCGTCTGGTCAAACTCGCCACCGGTATCGCAATGCGCGTCGATATGTACCATGCCCAAAGGTTGCTGTGCACCCAGCGCTTTCATGATCGGGTAGGTAATGGAGTGGTCGCCGCCAACCGTCAAAGGCAGCACGCCTTGCGCTGCGACGTGTTGGTACCAATGCTCCAAGTCTTCGATGCACAGCGGCAGGCTGTAGCGACTGCGAAAGGGCACGTCGCCCACATCGGCC
>CANNEW010000223.1 GCA_947503685.1 Comamonadaceae bacterium
GCGCGCAACACCAAGACCACGTATTTGAGCGAGACGATGATGGTCAGCGTCCAGAAAATCATGGACAAGATGCCGTACACATTGTCTGGAGTGAAGGGCACATGCCCGGAGCCGAACACTTCTTTGAGCGCGTACAGCACGCTGGTGCCGATATCGCCATAGACCACGCCAATGGCGCCAATGGTCATGGCCGTAAGTGATGATTTTTGTGAAGACACAAGTTGCACCGGCCACAAAAAGCGGCGCGGATTCGGTTGTCGCGGGGAGCGCCATTGTGCTACGGCAAAAGCCGTTTTCAGCCCGCTTGGGGGGGCCAAACCAAAAAATATGTTGCAATGCAGCAAGAAAAGTCGCTACTGCGACTAAAGCTACACCCTAGCGGGAGGGCTAATCGCCCTCGTCGGCCAATGGATCGGTGGCTTCCAGCTCATAGCTGGCCGCGAGCATAGCCAAGCGGCCCACCACGCCATACATATAGAAGCGGTTGGGCTCGCTGGCACCGGGGCGCACGCCCAGCTGCGGCAATTGGGTGCTGGGCCCAAAGGCCAGCGGCACATACAAAGAGCCCGGGGCGCTCAGGTTTTCATCCTCGCCGCGGTCGGCGTGGATGCGATAAAAACCCCCCACCACATAACGGTCCATCATGTACACCACAGGCTCGGCCACGGCATCGTTCATGCGCTCGTGGGTGAGCACGCCTTCTTGTACGATCAATTGGCGCAAACCACCGTCCTGCAGCTGCGCCGCCTGGGTGCGCGCCACCAGTTCGGGCAACTGCTTGGTTTCGCGCACCGTCATAAGCCCCATGCCGCTGCTGCTGTTGTCAGCCTTGACGATGACGAAGGGCTTTTCCTTGATGCCGTATTCCTTGTACTTGCGGCGCACTTTGCTCAAAGTGGAGTCCACCCTGGCGCTCAGGGCAGCCAGACCCTTGGCATCGGCCAGATCGACATCGCCGCAGCTTTCGTAAAGTGGATTGATCAGCCAGGGGTCGATGCCGGTGAGCTTGCCAAAGCGCTTTGCGATTTCTTCATAGCAGGCGAAATGCATACTTTTGCGGCGCACCGCCCAGCAGGCGTGCAGGGGCGGCAGCAGGTATTGCTGGTGCAAATCTTCCAAAATGCCAGGGATGCCCGCCGCCAGATCGTTGTTCAACAAGATAGTGCAGGGATCAAAGTCCTTGACGCCAATGCGCCCTTTGATGCGCAACACCGGCTCTAGGGTGATGCTCTCGCCGCCGGGTAATTCAATGACCGTGCTTTTCTTGATCTCGGGACTGATTGATCCAATGCGGACATGGAGCCCCGCCATATGAAAAATACGCTGCAGCTGCGCTAGGTTGCTCAAGTAAAAAGTGCTGCGGATGTTGTGCTCAGGGATGATGAGCAAGTTGCGCGCCTCGGGGCAGATTTTCTCGATCGCCACCATCGCCGCCTGCACCGCCAAGGGCAGCATCTCGGGCGTCAGGTTATTCCAGCCGCTAGGATAAAAGTCGGTATCCACCGGCGCCAGCTTGAAGCCGGCATTGCGCACATCTACCGAGGTATAAAAGGGCGGCGTGTGCTCCATCCACTCCAGCCGGAACCAGCGCTCAATCGCCGGCATGGTGTCCAGCAGGCGCTGCTCCAGTTCATTGATAGGGCCGGTCAAGGCGGTGACGAGGTGGGGGACCATAGTGGGCGATTTTGTAGCGGAGTCTAAGGCCGATTCTGTCAGGCCAACTTGACAGTTATGGTGCGCTTGCCCAAAAATTCAAGAGCAGCACCGGTTTAGCGACACTCTTTCGAAAAATTTCTCCAACTTGGCCGCTCAGCAGACATCGGCCTGCACACTTTAACCCCGCACTTCCCCCTGCCCCAGCACGACGTACTTGAGCGAGGTCAGCCCCTCGATACCTACCGGGCCACGGGCGTGGAATTTATCGGTGGAAATACCGATTTCGGCGCCCAGGCCGTATTCAAAACCGTCAGCAAAACGGGTGCTGGTGTTGACCATGACGCTGGCCGAGTCCACCTCGCGCAAAAAGCGCTGCGCGTGCATATGGTCGCGGGTCAGGATGGCGTCCGTATGGTGGCTGGAATAGTGGTTGATGTGCGCAATCGCCGCGTCCAGCCCGTCCACCACTTTGATGCTGATGATGGGTGCCAGGTATTCCTCAAACCAGTCTTGCTCGGTGGCATCTTGCACCTTGGCGCCGGGCAGATCCGCGAGCAGGGCTCTGGCCTCGGGGCAGCAGCGCATTTCCACGCCTTTGGCAGCGTAGATGGCGCCGATGCGTGGCAAAAACTGCGCCGCCACACCGCGCGCCACCAGCAGGCCTTCGCTGGCGTTGCAAGGGCTGTATTTTTGCGTCTTGGCATTGTCTGCCACGGTGACCGCCAAAGCCATGTCGCACGGGTCATCCACATAAGTGTGGCAATTGCCGTCCAGGTGTTTGATGACCGGCACTTTGGCCTCGCGGCTGATGCGCTCGATCAGGCTTTTGCCACCGCGCGGAATGATCACATCCACAAACTGCGGCATGGCAATCAACTCACCCACCACCGCACGGTCCGTGGTTTGCACCAACTGCACCGCGTCCGTAGGCAGACCCGCTTGCGCCAGCGCTTTTGCCACCAGCAAGGCCAGTGCTTTATTCGAGTCGATGGCTTCAGAGCCACCGCGTAGGATGCAGGCATTACCGCTTTTGATAGACAGGCTAGCGGCCTCAATGGTGACATTGGGCCGACTCTCAAAAATCATGCCGAAGACGCCAATGGGTACGCGCATCTGCCCCACGCGGATGCCGCTAGGCTGCTGGCGCAGGCCGGTGATTTCGCCAATGATTTCCGGCATGGCGGCCAATTGCTCGCAGCCTAGGGCGCAGGTTTCCAGCACTTTAGGCGTCAGGCGCAAGCGGTCCACCAAGGGTGCGGCCAGTCCGGCGGCGACGGCACGCTCCAAGTCTTTGGCGTTGTCCACTTGCAATGCCTGTATGTTTTCGCGCAACAAGGCTGCCAGAGCCAGCAGCGCCCGGCTTTTGTCCGCCGCACTGGCACGCGCCATGGCGCCAGACGCCGCCTTGGCCTGCGCGCCCAACAGGCGGGTGGTTTCGATGGGGTTGGCAACAGAAGTATTCATGGCTGGATTTTCAAGGAAGCCCAAGTGTAGTTTCCGCCGCGCAAGCCCAGGCGCACCATGAAAAAATCAGGCGCTCGCATTTGCAGCACGCGACGCCGTAGCTTTAGGCGGCGCCGCCAAGCGGCACAAGTCCAGCGCCAGGCGGTGCAGCGCCTGCCAGCCGCTGGCGGGCCAGTCGGGCTGTTTGAGCCCTTTGATGATGCCGTCTACCTTGTGCGCTGCTTGCAGTAATTGCGCCAGTTGCAGCGCGCTGATGCGCGGCAACACGCGCTCAAACAAGCGCTCTTTGTTGCCCCAGATGCGGTTCTCGCGCAGGGCCAGCGGCAGCGGGCGGCCCTGGGCCATGGCGTCTTTGACGCGCTTTAAAGCGCGAATATCTTCGGCCAGGGTGTAGTGCACCAACACCTCGGCCTCGCCCTCGGCCTGCAAGCCTTCGAGCATGCGCTGCACCCGCAGCGGCTGCCCGGCCAGCACCGCTTCGCTCAGCTTGAACACGTCATAGCGCGCCACATTAAGCACCGCCGCCTCCACCTGCTCCCAGCTCAGCACGCCGCCGCTTTGCACCGTGGGCGCAAACAGCAAGGCGAGTTTTTGTACCTCTTGGTGCGCAGCGAGCAAATTGCCTTCGACGCGGTCGGCAAAAAATTGCAGCGTACGCTGCCCCTCTTCGCCCGCCGCCACACGCAAGCCTTGTGCGCCCAGGCGCTGGGCAATCCAGGCCGGCAGGTCTTTGCGCTCCACCGGGTCCACTTGCAAGGTCACACCGCAGTTTTCTAGAGCACTAAACCAGGCGGCGGCTTTGGTGGCTTTGTCCAAGCGCGGCAGCAAGATGATGCTGAGCACCGCCTCATTGCCTTGCGCCTGTTCGGCAATGTGTTGCAAGGCGAGGCTGCCTTCTTTGCCCGGCTTGCCGCTGGGGATACGAATTTCAATGATTTGTTTGTCGGCAAACAAACTCATACTGCCACCTGCGGCCAAGACCTCGCTCCAGTCGAAATGCGCCCCCGAGACCATGTGCGCGCTGCGCTCGGTAAAGCCTTGGGTGCGTGCGTAGGCGCGCAGCGCGTCCAGCGCCTCTTGCTGCAGCAGCGGCTCATCGCCGTGCAAGGTGTAAAGGCTTTTGAGCCCACGCTCCAAATGCCGGCCCAGTTGCGAAGGCGCTAGTTGCATGGCCCGCCAGCCTTAAGGCGCAAGAGATTTGATCGCCGCCAAGCGGCGCACGATTTGCTGCACCGCGTCGGTCTGCATATCGCGGTTGAGCATCACCTCTTCGGTTTCTTTGGAGAGCACCGTAGCCTCGTTAAAACTCACGCTGCGTTCCAGGCGGATATCGGTTGGCTCGATCAATACCTTGCCTTTGGGCGTGCGCACCGAAAAGCGCACCGCCAGGCGCAACTCAAACTCGCGCACCAGACCCGCCGCGTTCACACCCACCACCACCTTTTGGCGCGATTCGCTGAGCACTTCGATAATCGCATCGGGTGGGGTGGCGCCCTCAGGGGTCTTCGCGGGGCGCACCCGGCTACCCAGC
>CANNEW010000224.1 GCA_947503685.1 Comamonadaceae bacterium
GAAATCGCGGTGGCAACGCTGTAAGCCAAAACCGCGGCATGCGATGCCTGCCGCTGCGATTGCATTGCGGATCACTTTCCCTGTGAACTTGGCGCCAAAGCCCGCGCTATGGTGTTGCGCTTGACGCGGGTTTTGGGGCAGGGCGTATCCAGGTCAAACCAGGTACGGACATCCTCTTCCAGGCCCAAGCCGTGCATAAAGTTGTAAATCGCTTTCTTCAACCCCTGGCCCAGGCGCTCGTGGTCTACACCCGTCGGGTCGCTAAAGCCGATATCGTTGCGCGCAAACCCGGCGAACGGCGTTTCGTGTAGCGCCACGCCATAAGCCTTTGGGTCCAAGCCCACCGGTGAATGCACGGTGCAAGTAAAGCGATGGAAAAACCCGCTTTGGATGCAGCCGGTTTCAAATAGTTGGCGCACGTACTCCAGCGCATCCACCGTTTCTTGCACCGTCTGGGTGGGAAAGCCGTACATCAGGTAGGCGTGGACCAAAATGCCGGCTTCTGAAAAACCCTTGGTCACGCGCGCTACTTGTTCTACCGTCACGCCTTTTTGCATCAGCGCCAGCAGCCGGTCGGACGCCACCTCCAGCCCGCCGGACAGCGCAATACAGCCGCTTTGGGCTAGCAGCTCAGCCAGTTGCGGCGTAAAACTCTTCTCAAAGCGGATATTGCCCCACCAGGAAATAGGCAGCTTGCGGCGCAGAAGTTCTTGTGCCAAGGCCTTGAGCATCTTGGGCGGCGCCGCCTCGTCGACAAAATGAAAGCCAGTCTGCCCGGTCTCGGCCACGATGGCTTCGATGCGGTCCACCAAGGTCTGCGCGGTAGCGGTTTCATAGCGGCCTATGTAGTCCAGACTGACATCGCAAAAACTGCATTTTTTCCAGTAGCAGCCCTGGGCAATCGTCAACTTATTCCAGCGCCCGTCGCTCCACAAGCGGTGCATGGGGTTGAGCATGTCCAGCAGGGATAGATACTTGTCTAAGGGCAGACCGTCCCAGGTTGGCGCCCCCACGTCCTCAAACGCAATATCAGGCTCTTGCCATTGCATGTACCGCACTGCATGGCTGCCTGCATCGCGCACAAAGGTGCGCACCAGACGCTCTGCCGAACGCTTGCCTTGCAGGTGTTCCAGCAGCGCTAGCAAGGGGCGTTCACCCGCGTCCAGGCAGACGAAGTCCACATAATCAAACACGCGCGGCTCGGCCAGCTGGCGCAATTCGGTATTTACATAGCCGCCGCCCAAGGCAATGCGCACTTGCGGGCTATGGGCTTTGATGCTTTGCGCAATGCGCAGCGCGCCGTACATGGCGCCCGGAAAGGGAACCGAAAGTACGACCAGTTGCGCTTGGTGTTTTTGCAAAGCGGCCAGCGTTAAATCATGCAGCACGGTGTCCATCAAATTGGGCGCTTGCGCCAGAGCCTGGGCCAGGGGCTCAAAGCTGGGCTGGCTAGCCGCTAGCGATTCGCCATATCGCACAAATTCAAAGTGCGGGTCTATGGCATCCCGAAGCACGTCGGCCAAGTCATTGAGGTACAAAGTCGCCAGATGCCGGGCCCTGTCGTTTTGCCCCAGCGCCCCGAAAGCCCAGGCCAGGGGGTCGGGCGCGTCGCCGTCGCCATAGACATCGAGCGCGGCAAAGCGGGGACCTTCGGGCAAAAATCCGCGCCCCGCGATGCGGTGGCTAAGCGTCGAATCACGACCCTGCAAAAACGCAATGACCGGGGCAATCGTGCGCTGGTAATCCGTAAAGGCGTGCAAAAAATGCTGCACGCTGGGGCTGTTTTTTTGGGGGGGCAGCGTTTTAGCGACTTGGTGCACCTGCTCCAAGCCATGCGGCGTTAGCAAGGCTAGCACCAAGCCCAGCGCCAAATCTTCTTGCACCGCATCCAAACCGCGCGAGCGCAAAAACCCGCTCAGGTAGGCGGTGGACGGGTAGGGCGTATTGAGCTGCGTCATCGGCGGGATGATGCTCAGCACGCGAAAACAAGAAGTGCCCGCGAGGGGCACTGCTGCTAGAGGCGAGGTGGGCATAAAGCCTTACATGCCCGCGTAGTTAGGCCCGCCGCCGCCTTCTGGAGTGACCCAGACAATGTTTTGCGTCGGGTCTTTGATGTCGCAGGTTTTGCAGTGCACGCAGTTTTGCGCATTGATTTGCAAGCGGTCGGTGTTATCGTCGTTTTTCACATACTCGTACACACCGGCGGGGCAGTAGCGCGCCTCCGGGCCGGCGTATTTTTGTAAATTGATGTTCACCGGCACTGAAGCGTCTTTAAGCGTCAGGTGGGCCGGTTGGTTTTCTTCGTGGTTGGTGTTGCTGATGAACACGCTGCTGAGGCGGTCAAAAGTTATCTTCCCGTCCGGCTTGGGATAGACGATTGGTTCGCATTGCGAAGCCGGCAAAAGGTGCGCATGGTCTGGCTTGTCGCGGTGCAGCGTCCAAGGGATATGGCCGCGCAACACAAACTGCTCCACGCCGTTCATGACGGTGGCAACCGTCAGGCCTTTTTTGAACCAGTTTTTGAAGTTGCGGTCTTTGTGCAATTCGGCGTGCAGCCAGCTGCGTTCAAAAGCCTCAGGGTAGGCGCTTAGCTCATCGTGCTGGCGACCTGCCACCACGGCATCAAACGCGGCCTCACCGGCCAGCATGCCGGTTTTGATTGCGGCGTGACTGCCTTTAATACGGCTCACATTCAGGTAGCCGGCATTGCAGCCGATCAGGGCGCCGCCGGGGAACACGGTTTTGGGCAGGGACGACAGGCCGCTGGCGTTGATGGCGCGCGCACCATACGAAATACGTTTGCCGTGGGCAATGCCCTTGGCCGCGTCGCCTTCTAGGTACCAGCGCACATGCGGGTGCGATTTCCAGCGCTGAAATTCTTCAAACGGGCTCAGGTAAGGGTTGGTATAGCCCAGGCCGGTGATAAAGCCCATGGCGACTTTGTTGCCCTCTAGGTGGTACAAGAATGCGCCGCCGTAAGTCATCTCGTCCATGGGCCAGCCGGCGGTGTGCATCACAAAACCGGGTTGGTGGCGCTGGGGGTCGATTTCCCAGACTTCTTTGATGCCGATGCCAAAGCTTTGCGGGTCTTTGCCTGCGTCCAGCTTGTATTTGGCGATGAGCTGCTTGCCCAGGTGGCCGCGTGCGCCTTCGGCAAACACCGTGTATTTGCCCAGCAGCTCCATGCCCAATTGAAAGTTGTCTCCGGGTTCGCCCTCTTTGCCGATACCCATATTGCCAGTAGCCACACCCTTGACCGCGCCTTGTTCGGTGTACAGTACTTCGGCCGCGGTGAAGCCAGGGAATATCTCCACGCCCAGGCTTTCTGCCTGCTCGGCCAACCAGCGCGTCACATTACCCAGGCTGACGATGTAATTGCCGTGGTTGTCGGCAAACGGTGGCAGAAGAAAATTGGGCATGCGAAACGCGCTTTTTTCGCCGAAGAACATGATGGCGTCATCGGTGACAGGCTGGTTCAGCGGCGCGCCGCGGGCTTTCCAATCCGGGAACAACTCGGTCAGCGCCTTAGGGTCCATGATGGCGCCCGACAAAATATGCGCCCCTGGTTCCGAGCCTTTTTCTAGCACCACCACCGATACCTCTTTGCCCTGCGCAGCCGCCATTTGCTTGATGCGGATGGCGGTGGACAAGCCACCCGGGCCGCCGCCGACGACGACCACGTCGTACTCCATCGATTCGCGGGGGCCGAACTGGGCCAGGATGTCTTGTGGGCTCATGGAAATCTCGCTGAATAGATGTTGGATGTCAGGCCGCCTGCCGAGATGCCGCAAGGCTGCGGTGAGGGCGTCAAGCTAAACAGCCGGATTTTATGCCTTGTGCGCCTGCCCGCCCGAGTCGCAAGGCGAGGCAAACACTGCACATCCTGAGGGCATAGACAAAGGGCGCACTATGCGCCCTCGGCTGCATGGTGCAAAGCGGGGTGTTTAACGCGGTGCCAGGCGAATAGCGCCATCCAAGCGGATGACTTCGCCGTTAAGCATGTCGTTTTCGATGATGTGCTTGGCGAGTTTGGCATAGTCCTGCGGCGTGCCAAGACGCGAAGGAAAGGGCACGCTGGCGGCCAGTGCGTCTTGCACGTCTTGTGGCATGCCAAACAGCATGGGCGTGCCGAAAATGCCAGGGGCAATCGTCATATTGCGGATACCGTTGCGCGACAGATCACGGGCAATCGGCAATGTCATGCCGACGATGCCGCCTTTGGACGCGCTGTACGCGGCCTGGCCGATTTGGCCGTCATAAGCCGCAACCGAGGCGGTGGAAATCATCACGCCGCGCTCGCCAGTGGCTTCGGGTTCGTTTTTGCACATGACGTCGGCGGCGAGGCGGATCATGTTGAAGCTTCCCACCAAGTTCACCATGATGCATTTGCTGAAACTGCCCAGGTTGTGGGCGCCGTTTTTACCCACGGTTTTTTCTGCAGGAGCGATACCAGCGCAGTTGATCAAACCCATGAGTTTGCCCATGGACAGCGCCTTGGCCACCACGGCCTGGCCATCGGCCTCGCTGCTGACATCGCAACGCACAAAAGCGCCGCCGATTTCTTGGGCTATCGCCTCGCCCTTGTCGGCCTGCATGTC
>CANNEW010000225.1 GCA_947503685.1 Comamonadaceae bacterium
GGCTTGTTGCACCGGCGCAACCTCGCTCAGCGTCTGCCCGCCTTGCAGCTGTTTGCGCACCACCCAGTGCTGATCGGCGCAGGCGGCCACTTGGGGCAAATGGCTGACCGCTAGCACCTGGCGGTCACAGCCGAGTTTGCGCATCAAACGGCCCACGGTGTGCGCTACGGCGCCACCGACGCCGGCATCGACTTCGTCAAAGATCAGCGTCTGCGCACCGCCCGCTTGGCTGGCCGTCACAGCAATGGCCAGCGCAATGCGCGAGAGCTCGCCGCCCGAGGCGACTTTGCCCACCGGGCGCGGTGTGCTGCCAGCGTGGCCGGCCACCAAAAACAAGACCTCTTCCAGACCGCTTTGGTGCGCTTGCTCGGTAGGCTGCAATTGCACTTGGAATTGCCCGCCTTGCATGCCCAGGCCTTGCATGGCCTGGGTGATGGCGATCCCCAGTTTGGGGGCGGCTTGCTGGCGGGCCTTGGAGACCTTGCGCGCCTCGACCATAAAAGCGGCTTGGGCCTGCTGCGCCTGCGCCAGCAAATGGGCGCTATCGGCAGCGGCTTCAAGCAGCGCCAGTTCCTGCTTCCAAGCGGCATGCGTGGCGGCCAATTCTTGCGGGCTGCGTTTGTAACGGCGTGCCAGGGACACCCACAGCGCCATGCGGGCATCGAGTTCGGCCAATTGCGCCGGGTCTAGTTCGACGCGGCGCTGGTAAGCGCGCAAGCTGTGTACCGCGTCCTCCACCTGCGCGATGGCCGAAGCCAGCACCTCGGCCGGGCCTTGGAAATCGGCATCCAAATGCGTTTGGCTTTGGATCTGCTGCAAGGCGCCGTGCAAGCTGCGTAAGGCAGAGGGCTCATCATCGTTAAGCAGCGCCAAGGCGCTGTGCGCTGCATCGAGCAGGGTTTGCCCATGGGCTAAGCGGCTGTGCGCGGCATTGAGTTCGTCCCATTCATCGGGGCCCGGGTTGAGCTTGTCCACTTCGCCAATCTGCCAGGCCAGGCGCTCGCGATCGCGCTGCAGCAGGTCCTGTGCTTGCAGGGCTTGGTCGTAAGCGGCTTGCGCGGCGCGCCAGCTTTGCCACAAAGCGCTCAATACGCCGGTGGAAATGCGCGCGTAGTCGTCCAGCAGGGCGCGCACTGCGTCGGGCCTAGTGAGGCTTTGCCAGGCGTGCTGGCCATGGATATCGAGTACCTGTTCGCCCACATGGCGCAGTTGCTGCGCGGTAGCGGCGAGGCCGTTGATCCAGGCCCGGCTTTTGCCGGTGCTGTCCACACTGCGGCGCAAAAGCAAGCTGTCCGCGCCCTCAAAACCAGCTTCGGCCAGCCAGGGCAGCAAGGCCGCTGGGGTGTCAAACTCGGCGCTGACGTCGGTGCGTGGGGCGCCTTCGCGGATGAGACCTACATCAGCGCGTGCGCCGGTGGCCAGTTGCAATGCATCAATCAGGATAGATTTGCCCGCGCCGGTCTCGCCGGTCAGCACGGTAAAGCCGGCCTCCAGTTCCAAGTCCAGCGTGGCGACGATGACAAAGTCGCGCAGCGCAATGCGTTTGAGGCCCACCGCTTAACTCCCCCCCTCGTTCCAATGTAGCTTGTGGCGCAGGGTGTCAAAGTAAGTCCAGCCCTTAGGATGCAAAAAGCGCACGCTGTGCTCTGAGCGGCGCACCACAATGCGGTCGCCGTGCATCAAAGTGGCCAAGGACTGCATATCAAAATTGGCACTGGCGTCGCGCCCAGAGACGATTTCAATGGCGATTTCGCTGGTGTGGGACAGCACAATAGGCCGGTTGGACAAGGTGTGCGGCGCAATGGGTACCAACACCCAGCCCGGTGTGGAGGGGTGCAGCATCGGCCCGCCGGCCGACAAGGCGTAGGCTGTCGAGCCGGTAGGCGTGGCAATGATCAGTCCGTCGGCGCGCTGGTTGGCCACGAAATGGCCATCGACCTCGACCCGCAACTCCACCATGCCCGAAGTCGCGCCCCGGTTGACCACCACATCGTTCATCGCCAGCGCAGAAAACACACATTGCCCGCCGCGCATCACTTGCGCCTGCATCAGGCTGCGGTCATCGACTTCGTAGGCACCGGCCAGCATCGCGCTCAGGGTTTCGGCATAGCGGTCCAGCGCAATGTCGGTAATAAAGCCCAAACGCCCTTGGTTGATACCGATCAGCGGCACCTGAAAAGGCGCCAGCCTGCGCCCCACCCCGAGCATGGTGCCATCACCACCGACCACCAGGCACAAGCCGCAGTGACCCCCAATGGCTTCAATATCCATCACCGCATAGCCGCTTAGGCCCAGCTTGGCGGCAGTATCGGTCTCCAGCACCACCTCGCAACCCTGGTCGATCAGGAAATGGGCGATACCGTCCAGCGTGGCGCGCCCGGCAGCTATTGCAACTGGAGCGTGGCTGGACAGGTATTTGCCGGTGATGGCAACCTTGCGGAACTGCGGGTTCAGGCGGGGGTTCATGGGCAAATTACATCACTAAAATGTTTTGATGCTCGATGATCGCTCCAAGTTATTACTCAAAGCGCTGGTTGAACGCTATATCGCCGATGGGCAACCGGTGGGTAGCCGCACCTTGTCCAAAGCATCCGGACTGGAATTGTCGCCCGCGACCATCCGCAATGTCATGTCCGACCTGGAGGACCTGGGCCTGATTGTCAGCCCGCATACCTCCGCCGGGCGGGTACCCACCACGCGCGGCTACCGGCTGTTTGTGGACACCATGCTCACGGTGCAGCCGCAGCAATTTGCGTCCCACAGCTTGGCGCCGGACCAGCCGCAGAAAGTTATCTCCAACGCCGCCAACCTTTTGTCCAATTTATCGCAATTTGTGGGCGTGGTGATGGCGCCACGGCGCACCAACGCTTTTCGGCATATGGAGTTTTTGCGTCTGTCCGATCGGCGCATTCTGGTGATCATCGTATCGGCCGATGGCGATGTACAAAACCGCATCATCTTTACCGAAGTCGATTATTCGCAGTCGCAATTGATCGAAGCGGCGAATTTTTTGAACAGCCACTATGTGGGCCTGGACATCGAGGAAGTGCGCAGCCGCTTGCAAAACGAAGTGGAAAGCCTGCGCTCGGAAATCGCCACCCTGATGGCCGCTGCGGTCAACGTCAATTCCGAAGCGGTGGCGCAAGAGCAGGACGAGGTGGTGATTTCCGGAGAGCGCAATTTGCTCAAGCTCAGCGACTTTTCCAATGACATGGGCAATTTGCGCCGCGCTTTTGAGTTGTTTGAGCAAAAAGCCCAAATCATGCGCTTGCTGGACTTTGCCGACCGGGCCGCCGGGGTGCGCATTTACATTGGCGGCGAAAGCCAGATCGTGCCCTTTGAAGAGTTGTCGGTGGTGAGCGCACCCTACGAAGTGGACGGCAAGGTGGTGGGCACGCTGGGCGTGATCGGTCCCACGCGCATGGCCTATGACCGCATGATCCAGATCGTGGACATCACGGCCAAGCTGGTGAGCAATGCGCTGAGCCACCACAAACAAATTTAGCCCCGGCGCAAGCTGCGCTTCAGGCCTGCACTCAAGCACTTTTGAGCGTTCGACGGTACTGCATGGCTTCGGCGACATGGCCCAGCGCGGTGATGTCGGAGCCGGCCAGATCGGCAATCGTGCGCGCGATCTTGAGGGTGCGATGGGTGCCGCGCGCGGACCAACCGAGTTGCTGCGCTGCACTTTGTAAAAACTTAGCTGCTGCCGATTCCAAATGCACATGCTGGTCGATTTCCTGCCCAACTAAGGCCTGGTTATTTTTGCCCTGCCTGTCTTGCGCCCGCGCATAGGCCTGGTTGCAGCGCGCGCGGATGCTGTGCGTGGCCTCGCCGGCAGCGGTTTGCAGCAAATCTTCGCTGGCCAGCGCCGGCACTTCTACATGCAAGTCGATGCGGTCCATGAGCGGGCCGCTGAGCTTGCCCTGGTAGCGGCTAATTTGGTCTGGCGTGCAGCGGCAATTGCGACCCGGCGCCCCCCAATAGCCGCAGGGGCAGGGATTCATGGCAGCGATCAGCTGAAAGCGTGCCGGAAACTCGGCCCGCCGGGTGGCACGGGCGATGGTGATGCTGCCGGTTTCCAAAGGCTCGCGCAGGGCTTCGAGCGCTTGGCGCGGAAACTCGGGCAACTCATCCAAAAACAAAACGCCGTGATGCGCCAGCGATATTTCACCTGGGCGCGGCGGTGACCCGCCGCCGACCAGGGCCACCGCGCTGGCCGAATGGTGCGGGCTGCAAGTAGGCCGCTGGCCCCAGCGGCGGATATCAAAACGCCCGCTCAGGCTGGCAATGGCGGCGCTTTCCAAGGCTTGGTCGGTATCCATGGGCGGCAGCAAGCCCGCAAAACGCTGAGCCAGCATGGATTTACCTGCGCCAGGCGGCCCCACGAGCAGCAGGCTGTGCCCGCCGGCAGCGGCAATCTCGAGCGCTCGCTTGGCGGCCAACTGGCCTTTGACGTCGGCCATATCCGGCAACTCAGAGGCACCGCCGGGACTGGCACCTTGCACCCGAACCCAGCCCTCTTCAGCCGCACCGCTGCCCGCTTGGGCAATGGGGG
>CANNEW010000226.1 GCA_947503685.1 Comamonadaceae bacterium
CGCGGCGTTTTATGCCGAAGTACGCAAATACTGGCCTGCTTTGCCCGATGGCGCATTGCAGCCAGCCTATGCTGGTATTCGCCCCAAAATCAGCGGACCGGGCCAGCAGGCTGCAGACTTTTGTGTGCAAGGCCCGCAAACCCACGGCGTGCCGGGTTTGGTCAATTTATTTGGCATCGAGTCTCCGGGCCTGACCAGCGCGCTGGCCTTGGCGGAACTGGTGTCCGCGCTGCTGAAAGACTAGGTAAAAGCCTTGGGCCTTAGGCCGCTTTTTCTGCCGCCTTCAAGGCTTTTTTCAGGTCGTCGAGCAAGTCGTCCGGGTCTTCCAAGCCGATGGACAGGCGGATAGTCCCGGGACCAATACCAGCGGCTTGCAGGGCCGCATCATCCATGCGAAAGTGCGTGGTGCTGGCCGGGTGGATCACCAGGCTGCGGCAGTCACCCACATTGGCCAGATGGCTAAAAATTTTCAGGGCTTCAATGAATTTTTGGCCTTGCAGGCGCGAGCCTTTGATGTCAAAGCTAAATACCGAGCCCGCGCCGCGCGGCAACAGTTTTTTGGCCAAGGCATGGCTGACGTGGCTCTCCAGCATCGGGTGGCCCACGCGCGCGACCATGGGGTGACCGGCCAGAAATTGCACCACTTTTTCCGTGTTGCTGGCGTGGCGTGCCATACGCAGGGGCAGCGTCTCCATGCCTTGCAAAATCAGCCACGCAGTGTGCGGGCTCATGCAGGCGCCAAAGTCGCGCAAGCCTTCGCGCCGTGCACGCAGCAAAAATGCGCCGACCGTGCTTTCCTCGGTGAACACCATATTGTGAAAGCCGGCATAGACCGCGCTGAGTTCGGCAAATTTTCCCGAGGCGTCCCAGTCAAAGCGGCCGCTGTCCACCACCACGCCGCCCACTACCGTGCCATGGCCCGACAAAAACTTGGTGGCCGAGTGGTACACGATGTCGGCGCCATGGTCAAAGGGCTTGATCAGCCAGGGCGAGGTGAGGGTGGAGTCCACCAAAAGAGGAACTCCGTTGGCGTGGGCGATGGCGCTGACGGCTTCAATATCTAGCACGTCCATGCCCGGATTGCCCACGGTTTCGCCAAAGAACAGCTTGGTGTTGGGGCGCACCGCGGCGCGCCAGGCGTCCAGGTCATTGGGGTTCACAAAAGTGGTTTCTATGCCAAAGCGACGCAGTGTGTAGTGCAGCAAGTTGTGCGAGCCGCCGTACAGCGCGGTGGAAGCCACGATGTGCGCACCGGCACCCATCAGCGTGCATATCGCTAAGTGCAGCGCCGCCTGCCCGCTGGCGGTGGCAATCGCGCCTATGCCGCCTTCCAGTGCGGAAATGCGCTGTTCGAAAACCGCGTTGGTCGGGTTGCTGATGCGGCTATAGACGTGGCCGGCGCGCTCAAGGTTAAACAGGGCGGCGGCTTGGTCACTGGACTCGAACACAAAGGAGGTGGTCAGGTGGATGGGCACTGCGCGCGAGCCGGTCGCATCGGGCACGGCACCGGCGTGCAGGGAAAGGGTGTCAAAGCCGGGGTCGGCATATCCGCTCATAAGAGGTTCTCCAGAGTGGTGCAGGGTGGGGGACATGCAACAGGCAGTCCCTATTGCGCCGCGATCAAAGCCGCGATTGTGGGCTATATTCGACGCGTGGTCTGCCGCTGTTCCTTGCGCACGGACGGCCAAATGAAAGGAAGCACTATGAAGGTCAGCGATATTCTGCGCGTCAAGGGCGGAACACTGTTTACTGCCACGCCGGACGAGCCCTTAGCGCAAGCAGTGCAGATGATGTCCGATTACGACATCGGCTCGCTGGTGGTCATGGAGCATGGCGACTTGGTAGGTATGCTGACCTTTCGCGAAGTGATCCAAAGCATTGTGAAAAACCAGGGCCTGGGCAGCACCCTGGTGCGCAGCGCCATGGACGACGCGCCCCTCACTTGCACTATGGAGACCGAGATGGACGAGGTGCGCCGCATGATGCTGGACCGCCATGCCCGCTACATGCCGGTGATGGACAAACGCATGCTCATGGGCGTGATCAGCTTTTACGACGTGGCCAAGGCCGTGGTGGACAGCCAAAACTTCGAAAACAAAATGCTCAAGGCCTATATCCGCGACTGGCCGGGACAGGAAGAGGGCGCAACACCCGCCAATTAATGCGCCCCGCGGCTCAGGGATAATCACCTCATGAGCGGAAACACTTTTGGACACCTCTTCGCAGTCACCAACTTTGGTGAATCCCATGGCCCGGCCATCGGGTGCGTGATTGACGGCTGCCCGCCGGGCATGGCTTTAAGCGAGGCGGATATCCAGCATGACCTGGACCGCCGCCGCCCCGGCACCAGCCGCCATGTGACCCAGCGGCAAGAGCCCGATCAGGTGCAAATTTTGAGTGGCGTTTACGAAGGCAAGACCACCGGCACCCCGATAGCCCTGCTCATCCAAAACACCGACCAGCGCAGCAAGGACTACGGCAATATTCTGGAAACCTTCCGCCCCGGGCACGCTGACTTCACGTATTTGCGCAAATACGGCCTGCGCGACCCCCGTGGCGGCGGGCGCTCATCGGCGCGCATGACCGCACCCATGGTGGCCGCCGGCGCGGTGGCTAAAAAGTGGCTGCTGGAGCACTGTGGCACCCAGTTTCGCGGCTGTATGACGCAATTGGGCGATATGCCCATCGGCTTTGAAAGCTGGGACCATGTGCCCCACAACCCGTTTTTTGCGCCAATAGCCGATGTGCAGGCGCTCGAAGACTATATGGATGCGTTACGCAAGGCCGGTGACTCTTGCGGCGCGCGCATCCGCCTGACCGCTAACAATATGCCTGCGGGCCTGGGTCAGCCTCTGTACGACAAGCTAGACGCCGATATTGCCTACGCCATGATGGGCATCAATGCGGTCAAGGGCGTGGAGATCGGCGCAGGCTTTGCCAGCGTGGCGCAGCGCGGCAGCATGCATGGCGATTCGCTGACGCCGACCGGCTTTGCAAGCAATAACGCCGGTGGCGTATTGGGCGGCATCAGCACCGGGCAGGATTTGGAAGTCAGTATCGCCATCAAACCCACCAGCTCTATCCTGACGCCGCGCGACACCGTGGATGTGCAAGGCAACGCCACCCAAGTGGTGACCAAAGGCCGCCACGACCCCTGCGTGGGCATACGCGCCACACCCATAGCCGAGGCCATGCTGGCTTTGGTCGTGATGGAGCATGTGTTGCAGCACCGGGCGCAGTGTGGCGAGCTAGCCGGTGCTTTACGCGAGTGGCCTTGATGGTGGCTTGCAAGTACCCTCATCGGTCCGACCCCTGATTTTCCACCCCAAATCACCCGACCTCTACCCGGAGCGCCTATGAAAACCGTGATGATTTTGAACGGCCCCAACCTGAACCTGCTGGGCACGCGCGAGCCGCAGGTCTATGGCAGCCAGACCCTGGCCGACGTGCAAGCGCTGTGTGAGCGCGCCTGCGCGGCCAATGGCTTTGCGCTTGATTTCCGCCAAAGCAACCACGAAGGCGAGTTGGTCGATGCCCTGCACAAGGCCGGGCGCATGCACGCGGCAGGAAGCTTGGCTGGCGTGGTGCTCAACGCCGGGGCCTACACGCACACCAGCGTGGCGCTGCACGACGCCATCAAAGGCACGGGCGTGACCTTGATCGAGTTGCATATCAGCAATGTGCATGCCCGCGAGGAGTTTCGCCACCATTCCTATATTTCGCCGGTAGCCAAAGCGGTGATGTGCGGTTTTGGCGTTAATGGCTATGCGCTGGCTGTCGCTGGGCTGGCCGGGATGCAGTGACGCCCTCGTGCCGCTGTTTTTTGTCCTGTATGGCATGCTGGCGATGGATAGTTTTTATCTTCAGTAAAACCTTAAGTAGTTTACTTAAGTTTATGATTAATATAGTTTAATTTCTTATACCTTCTGCGAAACCCAATTTAAAGCGAGCGCCTATGTCCGTCAAAATGAAAATCGACTTTGTCTCCGATGTGGCCTGTCCTTGGTGTGCCGTCGGGCTGGGCGCCTTAGAACAAGCCATAGCGCGCTTGGGCGATGAGGTCAATGTGGAGTTGCAGTTTCAACCCTTTGAGCTCAATCCCGATATGCCTGCGGGCGGGCAGGATTTGGACGAGCATTTGACCGAGAAATACGGCTCCACCCCCGAGCAGCGCGTGGAAATACGCGACACCATCCGGCGTCGGGGCGAGGAGGTCGGCTTCTCCTTCAGCGCCGAAGGCCGGGGTCGGATTTACAACACGCTGGACTCCCACCGTTTGCTGCACTGGGCCAAATACACCGGCCGTCCCGGTTCGCAATACGCGCTCAAGAAGGCGCTGCTAGAGGCCTACCAGGGGCGCTCTGAGAATATTGAATCGCCTGAGGTATTGCTGGCGGCCGTAGCCAAAGTGGGCTTGCCTGTCGGACAAGCGCGCGCCATATTGCAGAGCAAGGAATACGAAACCGAAGTTCGGGCGCTGGAAGAGTTTTACCGGCGCGCCGGCATCCACGCGGTGCCGGCCGTCATCATTAATG
>CANNEW010000227.1 GCA_947503685.1 Comamonadaceae bacterium
GCGCGTCGCCAGTTCAGCCTCCAGCACTGGCGCAGAATCGGTAAACACCCGGTGGCCCAGCGGCCCCAGCTGCGCCGCCAAACGCTCTACCAAGGTTTGCAAGCGCTTGCGTAAAACCTTGTGGTAGTCCCGCCCCCGCGCATACAAAGCCACGGTGCCGGTGGCCGGGCTTTGCAGCCGGTCCATCTCTATGCTTTGCCAACCGGGTGGCGTACTGCGCGGCAGGTAGTCCATGCGCGCGGTGATAACGCTCAAGGTGCCGAGAACCAGTTCAGCAGGCCGTGCGCGCTTGGTGCCGTGGCGCTGCATATAGTCCATGCTGCCATGAAAGCCGGCCTCCAGCCAGGCATATAAACCAGGCTCAGCGCTGTGCAAATCCACCCCTGCCACGCCGATTTGGGAGAATCCAAGTTCCTGCCCCCAGGTTTGCAATTGCGCCATGCTCAGCGCGGCCGCATCGGGGGTGCTAGTCTGTGCCTTTGGATTGTTCACCCTGTGATTGTAAAAACTCCGCCTTTGCTGCTGCACTGGCCTGACGAAAACGCCACGCAAGCCTTTGCGCAGCACTTGGCAGGGCAGGCGCTTTTGCGCAATGCCTTTATCAGCCTGCAGGGCAATTTGGGCGCCGGCAAAACCACACTGGTACGCCATCTGCTGCATGCGCTGGGGGTGCAAGGGCGCATCAAAAGCCCTACGTATGCGGTGGTCGAACCCTACAGCCTGCACGGCCTGGACATCTGGCATTTCGACTTCTACCGCTTTAGCAATCCGCGCGAGTGGGAAGACGCGGGCTTTCGGGACATTTTTGCCAGCCCCGGCCTCAAGCTGGCCGAATGGCCGGACAAAGCCTTCGGCGCGCTGCCGCTGCCAGACTTGGAAATCAAATTGGACGTCCACCCAGACCAAAGCCGCAGCGCCGCCCTGCAAGCGCAAAGCGCTACCGGCCTTGCGCTATTGCAAGCGCTGCAAGACGCCCCCCTTCGTAGCGCGGGAGAGGCCGCATGAAACGGCGCGCCTTTGTGCAAAGCGGGGCGGTAGTCCTGTGCCTAGGCGCGGGCATGGTGCGCGGCGCCAGTATTGTGAATGTGCGCGTCTGGCCGGCGCCCGACTATTCGCGCGTCACCATCGAGTCAGACAGCCCGCTGCAAGCCACGCAAAGCCTGGTGAACAACCCGCCGCGCCTGGCCCTGGACATTGCCGGTATCACCCTGAACCCGGCGCTCAAAGAGCTGGTGGCCAAAGTGCGGCAGGACGACCCCAACATCGCAGGCATCCGCGTGGGCCAATACAGCGCCGATGTGGTGCGCCTAGTGATAGACCTCAAGCAAGGCGTGCGCCCGCAGGTCTTTAGCCTGACGCCCATCGCCGCTTACCAACACCGCCTGGTCTTAGACCTCTACCCGCTGCAAGCCATCGACCCGCTAGAGGCCTTAATCGCCCAGCATGTACCAGCGCCTGCGGCCAGCAAGGCAGCTGATCCCTTGGCCGATTTATTGGCGCAGCGCGGAAACAGAAATGATTTGCCACCTGCCGTAGCGGGCAACACCGCTACACCAATTAACCCGCCTGCCAAGCCAGCGTCGCAAAGCAAAGCCGCAGAGAGCGCAAGCCCAGGCGCTTTTATTGGGCCCAGCCCACCGCTCACCGGTACCGACCGTTTGATCATCATCGCGCTAGACCCCGGCCATGGCGGCGAAGATCCGGGTGCCATCGGGCCCGGCGGCACGCAGGAAAAAAACGTGGTGCTGCAGTTGGCTTTTTTGCTGCGCGACCGTATCAACGCTGCCAGCGTCAATGGCAACCCTATGCGCGCCTACCTGACGCGCGATGGCGATTTTTTTGTCCCCCTGCATGTGCGCGTGCAAAAAGCCCGGCGGGTGCAGGCCGACCTCTTTGTGAGCCTGCATGCCGACGCCTTTTACACCCCGGCGCCACAAGGGGCCAGCGTGTTTGCGCTGAGCCAGGGCGGCGCATCGAGCAGCGCGGCGCGTTGGATGGCGGCCAAAGAAAACAAGGCCGACTTGATAGGCGGCCTCAACGTCAAAGCCAAAGATGCCGTAGTGCAAAGCGCGCTGTTGGATATGAGCACCACGGCGCAAATTAGCGATAGCTTGAAACTGGGCGGTACGCTGCTGGGCGAAATGGGCCGCGTCGGCAAGTTGCACAAAGGGAGCGTGGAACAAGCCTCTTTCGCCGTGCTCAAAGCGCCGGATATTCCCAGCGTGCTGGTTGAAGCGGCTTTTATCAGCAACCCCGAAGAAGAAAAAAAGCTGATTACCGAGGACTACCAAAAACAGGTCGCCGATGCCTTGATGCGCGGCATCAGCGCCTACTTTGGCAAAAACCCGCCACTCGCGCGCACGCGCACCGTGGGGTAGTGATACACAAGCGTCGATAAAAACTTTTGCTCAGGAAAACACGTGCGCCAATGTGCGCGCATAGTCCTGCAACACCGAGCCTTGCGAAGAGTGAGAACGCCATTGCCCGCCTACGCACACCGCCAAAGGTGCGCTACCTGGGCTGGAGAACACATGGGCATCCAGCACATGCGCGTGAGGCAGTCCACACAGCGCAGGCGAAGTGGTATCCAGCACCACACAATCTGCCCGCTGGCCTTCTTGCAAACCACCTAAGGGGCGTGCGGTAGACGTTTGGGCACTGCGCAACAAGGCCTGCAGCATATTGGCCGCACTGCTGGTCGATGCGCCACTTTGGGCCGCCACATTACGCTGGCCGCGGGTCAGGCGCTGACCGTATTCGAGCAAACGAAGCTCCTCGTTCCAGGCGCGGCTGATATGGCTGTCCGAGCCCACGGACCAGCTGCCGCCTTGGGCGCAATAGCCGCCATAGTCAAACACGCCATCGCCCAGATTGGCTTCGGTACTCGGACAAATGACAATGCTGGCACCGCTGGCGCGCACGCCATCTAGTTCCGCCTGCGTGGCATGGGTGGCATGTACCAAGTTCCAGCGGGCGTGCAACTGCGTGTGAAGCAGTAGCCACTCGATGGGCCGCTGTCCAGTGTGCGCAATGCAGTCCTGCACCTCTTGGGGTTGCTCAGCAATGTGAATGTGGATGGGGAGTCCCTGCGCATCTGCAAAGGCTGCCAACTCGGACAGGGCTTGCGGTGTCACGGCGCGCAAAGAATGCAAGGCCACCCCCAGGTTGACATGCGCCATACCGCGCGTGGCTGCCTGCACGTCCTGCACCAAGCGGGCGATGCTATCGGGCGTGGAGGCAAAGCGTTGCTGGTCTGGACGCAATCGGTCTGCGCCAAAGCCCGAACGCATATACAAGGTGGGTAAGAGCGTCAAGCCAATGCCACTGCGCTGCGCTGCCTGCACCAGTGCCATCGACATCTCCAGCGCGCTGGCCTGCGGCGCACGGGCACCAGCGTTGTGCAGGTAGTGAAACTCACAAACTTGGGTGTAACCACCGGCCAGCAACTCGGTATAGAGCATAGTGGCAATAGCTTCTAGTTGTTCGGGTGTGATGCGCTGGGCCACCGCATACATGCGCTCGCGCCAGCTCCAAAAATTATCCTGTCCATGTGGCGCACGCTGCTCCGTTAGACCAGCGATAGCGCGCTGAAACGCATGGCTATGTGCGTTGACTACGCCAGGTAACAGCGGTCCGGCCAGATGCACCGCATCGCGCGCGCAGTCCTGCGCCGCGTCGCAAGTAACACGTGACCAATGGCCGCTGGCGTCCACCTCCAGCAAAACATCTTTGGCCCAAGCGCCTTGTACCCAGGCTTGGTGTGCAAAATATCGGCAAGCTTCAATGGCCATATTTGCCTCCTGCAACCAAAGCAGCGCCAGCATTCAGGGCCGCTTGCAGCATGCCACGCAGTTGGGGCTGCACCTGCGCAGCCAGCGCTGCGTCGTAGGTAAATGGCGGCGCCTCCTGCATATACAAGTTTTGGCACATTTCCAGTTGTAGCGCATGCACATGGTCTGTCGGCCGTCCATAGTGGCGCGTGATATAGCCGCCCTTGAAGCGGCCATTGAGTACATGGCTAAATTTCCCTTCAGCGAGGCATACATCCATGACCGCTTGCGTGATTGCAGCGTGGGCGCTCTGGCCATGGGCAGTACCAATATTGAGCGCCGGCAAGGTGCCGTCAAACAACCATGGAATAGCCGAGCGGATGCTGTGTGCATCCCACAAAAGTGCGTAGCCGTGCACATGTACCAAGCGCTGCAATTCACGCGATAGCGCATCGTGATACGGCTGCCAGTAGTCGCTGCGCCTTTGCGCACGCGCCGCAACATCAGGCGCGCAGTCCTCCAAATACAAAGCATCACCAGTAAAAAAGCGCGTGGGGCACAACTCGGTATTGGACGCACCGGGGTACATGGGCACATCGTCTGGTGGACGGTTGAGGTCGATCACATAACGGCTGTAGCGCGGCTGCAAAACGCTGGCGCCCATGGCGGGCAAAAAGTCATACAACTGTGCTAAGTGCCAATCGGTGTCCTCCACTTGCAAGGCGCGCGCGGTGTAGCCCGCTTGCA
>CANNEW010000228.1 GCA_947503685.1 Comamonadaceae bacterium
GGATCGTTTCACGGCGGCGATGGACCAGGCCTTTGGCACGCCCGAGGCGGTGGCGGTGTTGTTTGATTTGGCTTCGGAGGTCAATCGCACCCATTCGCCGCAACTGTCTTCCTTGTTGCGCGCATTGGGCGGTGTGATTGGGCTCTTGCAGTCGCCGCCAGAAGTGTTTTTGCGCGCGGGCAGCTCGGTGGATACGAGCCAAATCGAGGCGCTGATCACCGAGCGGCAGGCTGCCAAAGCGGGTCGTGATTTTGCCCGTGCTGACGCTATTCGCAACCAACTGTTGGCGCAGGGCATTGTGCTCAAAGATTCAGCCCAGGGCACCACCTGGGAAGCCGCAGCGGTATGAGTACCGCCGCCCAGCCCGCGCTGCAATTGCTGCGCCCCGACTTTTGGGACGACGCTTGCAAACACCTGATGAAAAAAGACCGGGTGTTAAAGCGCCTGATCCCGCAGTTCAAAGACGCGACACTGCAAACCCGGGGTAATGCCTTTGTCACGCTGGCGCGCAGCATTGTGGGTCAGCAAATTTCGGTCAAGGCGGCGCAAACCGTATGGGACCGCTTTGCCCTGCTAGCGCCGCAAATGACGCCCAAACGCGTGCTCAAGCTCAAGGTGGACGACATGCGGGCAGCGGGCCTGAGCGCCCGTAAGGTGGAATACCTGGTGGACCTGGCGGTGCATTTTGATACCCACCAGCTGCGCGTGAACCAATGGACGGATTTGCCCGACGAGGACATCATTGCTGAGTTGACGGCGGTGCGCGGCATCGGACGCTGGACTGCGGAAATGTTTTTGATCTTCCATCTGACGCGGCCCAACGTGCTGCCTTTGGACGATGTGGGCCTGATTAACGGCATCAGCCGCAACTATTTTTCGGGTGAAGCGGTCAGTCGTAGCGACGCGCGCGAGGTGGCCGCCGCCTGGGCGCCCTATTGCAGCGTGGCAACTTGGTATATTTGGCGCTCGCTCGACCCGGTGCCGGTGGACTACTGAGTATCTGGGGTTTAGGGCGGGGCATCAACCTGGAGGAGGGTGAAATTGGCCAAAAAGACATTTCTCGACTTTGAGTCACCGATTGCGGAGCTCGAAGGCAAGATCGAAGAGCTGCGCTATGTGCAGAACGAATCGGCGGTGGATATTTCCGCCGAGATCGAGCAGCTCAGCAAAAAAAGCCAGCAGCTGGTCAAAGACATCTACAGCAATCTCACGCCCTGGCAAATCACCAAAATAGCGCGCCACGCCGAGCGCCCTTACACGCTGGACTACGTCAGCGAAATCTTCACCCACTTTATCGAGCTGCACGGCGATCGGCATTTTGCCGACGACCTGAGCATCGTCGGCGGCTTGGCCCGCTTTAACGGCACACCCTGCATGGTGCTGGGCCAGCAAAAAGGACGCGACACCAAAGAGCGCGGCCTGCGTAATTTCGGCATGAGCAAGCCCGAGGGCTATCGCAAAGCGCTGCGTCTAATGAAGCTGGCCGAAAAATTCAAACTACCGGTTTTCACCTTTGTTGATACGCCCGGTGCCTACCCCGGCATTGATGCCGAAGAGCGTGGCCAGTCCGAAGCCATTGGCCGCAATATTTTTGAAATGGCCCAGCTGGAAGTGCCCATCATCACCACCATCATCGGGGAGGGCGGCTCCGGCGGCGCGCTGGCTATTTCGGTGGCGGACCAGGTGGTAATGCTGCAATACTCCATTTACTCGGTCATCAGCCCCGAAGGCTGTGCGTCGATTCTTTGGAAAACCTCGGACAAAGCGCAAGATGCAGCCGATGCGCTGGGCATTACCGCGCTGCGCCTGAAGGCCTTGGGGCTGGTGGACAAAATCGTCAGCGAACCAGTCGGTGGTGCGCACCGCGACCACAAACAGGCGGCGGTTTTCCTCAAGCGCGCTTTGGGCGATGCTTTCCGCCAGGTGAGCGACTTGCGCGTGAAAGAGCTGCTAGATCGCCGCTACGACCGCCTGCAGAGCTACGGCCGTTTTACCGACACCAAGGCCAGCGGCAAATAGGCCTTGGCAGTTCCATGACCCGCTCGCTGGACGCGGCGATTGCAGCCTTCGAACCCTGCCTGCCGCTGGCCATCGCCTACAGCGGCGGCGCCGATTCCACTGCACTTTTACACGGCTGTGCAAGGCGCTGGCCGGGGCAAGTGTTGGCGGTGCATGTCAACCACGGCCTGCAAGCCGCCGCTGCAGATTTTGAGCAGCACTGCCAGGCGGTGTGCGCTGGCTTGGGTCTCCCGCTGCACGTGTTGCGGGTCGATGCCCAACCCCGTGCCGGCCAAAGCCCCGAAGACGCTGCCCGCCTGGCGCGCTATGGCGCATTGCGTCGCTTTGCCCTGCCCGAAAACGGCGAGCCTCCATGTGCTACCGTGGCGCTGGCACAGCATGCGGACGACCAAGTGGAAACGCTGTTGCTGGCGCTCAGCCGTGGCGCGGGGCTAGCGGGCCTGAGTGCCATGCCGGCCCGCTGGCTGCGCGATGGAGTGGATTACGCCCGGCCTTTGCTGGAGGTCAGCGCAGCGGATATTCGCAGTTGGTTACATAAGCACGGATTGCCCTGGATCGAAGACCCCAGCAACGCGCAAACTGATTTTTTACGCAATCGGCTACGGGCCGAGTTGATGCCCGTGTTACGCGCCATCATTCCGCACTACGCCGACACCTTGCCGCGCAGCGCTGCGCATGCGGCGCAAGCGCAAAGTTTGTTAAATGAACTAGGACAGGCCGATTTGCAGTCGCTGTGCGGCCCCGACAGCAACAGCCCGTCGATCATGCAACTGCAAACTTTGTCTACCGCGCGCCAAGCCAATGTGTTGCGCCATTGGCTGGCCAGCGTGCACCACACCCAAGCCAGCAGCGCGCAACTGCAAGAATTGCTGGCACAGGTTGCTGCATGCACCACGCGCGGGCACCAGTTGCATATCCGCGTCGGACACGGCTTTGTGCGGCGCAGCAATGGGGTGCTCGATTGGTACAATCCTTTGGCTTAGTTTCACACAAATACCATCCATGGCTCTCATAGTTCATAAGTACGGTGGCACCTCCATGGGTTCGACCGAACGCATCCGCAACGTCGCCAAGCGGGTCGCCAAATGGCACCGCGCAGGGCACCAAATGGTGGTAGTTCCCTCCGCCATGAGCGGTGAAACCAACCGCCTACTGGGTTTGGCCAAAGAACTGGCCCCTAGTAAAGCATCCCCCTCCTATGAGCGCGAGCTCGACATGCTGGCCGCCACTGGCGAGCAGGCCTCTAGCGCACTGCTGGCCATTGCCTTGCAGGCCGAGGGACTGGAATCGATCAGCTATGCCGGCTGGCAAGTGCCCATACGCACCAACAACGCCTTCACCAAAGCGCGCATCGAGTCGATTGACGATGCCCGCGTACGCGCGGACCTGGACGCCGGCAAAGTTGTCATCGTCACCGGCTTTCAGGGCATGGACGACGCAGGCAATATCACCACCCTGGGGCGGGGTGGCTCGGACACTTCGGCGGTGGCGGTTGCCGCTGCCATGAAGGCGCGAGAATGCCTTATTTATACCGACGTCGATGGCGTCTACACCACCGACCCGCGCGTGGTGCCCGAGGCGCGCCGCCTCAAGACCGTCAGCTTTGAAGAAATGCTGGAAATGGCCTCGCTGGGCTCCAAAGTGCTGCAAATTCGCTCGGTGGAGTTTGCGGGTAAATACCGCGTGCCGCTGCGGGTGCTGAGCAGCTTTACCCCCTGGGATATCGACATCCACGAAGAAGCCGTCTCCGGCACTTTGATCACTTTTGAGGAAGACGAAAACATGGAACAAGCCATCGTTTCAGGCATTGCCTTTAACCGCGACGAAGCCAAAATCGCCTTGCGCGGCGTGCCCGACAAGCCTGGCATTGCCTACCAGATCCTCGGTGCCGTGGCGCAGGCTAACGTGGATGTGGACATGATCATCCAGAACATCAGCAAGGATGGCAAAACCGACTTCAGCTTTACCGTCAACCGAAGCGACTACGCCAAGACCATGGACTTGCTGCGGGCCAGCGTCATCCCCGCACTGGGCGTAGTCGATTTGGAAGGCGATACCAAAATCTGCAAAGTGTCCATCGTCGGCATCGGCATGCGCAGCCATGTCGGCATCGCCAGCAAAATGTTCCGGGCCTTGAGCGAAGAGGGCATCAACATCCAGATGATCTCCACCTCTGAGATCAAGACCTCGGTGGTGATAGACGAAAAATACATCGAATTGGCCGTGCGCGCCCTGCACAAAGCCTTCGACCTGGACCAGCCCACAGCCGACTGAGCCCGCGGCAAACCGTGACATAATCGCCCGACTGGAAACGTGACCGAGTGGCCGAAGGTGCTCCCCTGCTAAGGGAGTATGGGGTGTAGAGCCTCATCGAGGGTTCGAATCCCTCCGTTTCCGCCAGTACAAAGACCTCAAACCTGTTCAGTTGGCCAAAAGGCAGCCTCAGGCCCTGCACCATGCGGGGCCTTTATTTTCT
>CANNEW010000229.1 GCA_947503685.1 Comamonadaceae bacterium
GCAGGCTTGCCCACATTCGCCGCAAGCCACGCAAGTGCTGTCGCCCATGGGGTCGTGCAAATCAAACACGATTTCGCTGTGCGAGCCGCGCATGGCGTAGCCAATAACGTCGTTCACCTGCTCTTCGCGACAGGCACGCACGCAGCGGTTGCACTGAATACAAGCATCTAGGTTCACCGCCATCGCGGGGTGCGACATATCGGACTTGGGTTGCTCGCGGCGCAAGGCTTTGAGCTCCGGACGGACCGTGACGTCCATGCGAGCCGCCCAATCACTGAGTTCGCCGTGCTGCCCATGGTGATGTGCGTTGGCCTGTGCCCCATCGTCGCCCGGCACCGCCGTGGCAGAAGAGGCATCGTTCCACTTGTATCCCACATCCGGCATATCGGACAGCAGCATCTCCAACACCAACTTTTGGCTCTTGACCGCCCGCTCACTCTGCGCCTGCACTTCCATGCCCTCGGTGGCACTGCGGCAGCAGCTGGGGGCCAGGGTGCGCTCACCTTTGATCTCGACCACGCAGGCGCGGCAATTGCCATCGGCGCGGTAACCGTCTTTGTAGCAAAGGTGCGGAATATCCACGCCATGGCGCTTGGCGGCTTTGAAAATAGTCTCGCCCTCAAAGGCGTGGATGGTTTGCGCATCGAGCTTGAACTCGATGGTTTTGAGCGTCACTTCAGACAGCTTGGCAGGTGCATTCATATCAGGCCACCTCTTGGGGAAAATATTTTTGAACGCAGCGCACCGGGTTGGGCGCTGCCTGGCCGAGGCCGCAAATCGAGGCGTCAGTCATCACGATGTTGAGGTCTTCCAGCGTCTCGTGGTCCCAATGCGCCGCTTGCATCAAAGTAGCGGCTTTGTCGGTGCCGACGCGGCAGGGCGTGCACTGGCCGCAACTCTCGTGCGCAAAAAAGCGCATCATGTTGAGCGCCGCATCGCGCGCCTTGTCTTTGTGGCCCAGCACGATGACCGCTGCCGAGCCAATAAAGCAGCCGTGGGCCTGCAAGGTGTCAAAGTCCAGCGGTATGTCGGCCATGCTGGCGGGCAATATGCCGCCCGATGCGCCGCCAGGTAGATAGGCGTACAGGCTGTGGCCATCGGCCATACCGCCGCAATATTCATCTACCAATTCGCGTAGGCTGATACCGGCGGGCGCCAGCTTGACGCCAGGGTACTTCACCCGACCACTGACGCTAAAGCTGCGCAAACCCTTGCGCCCATTGCGCCCAAAGCTGCTGAACCACTGCGGGCCTTTTTGCACGATGTCGCGCACCCAATACAGGGTCTCGAAGTTGTGCTCCAGTGTGGGCCGACCAAACAAACCCACTTGCGCGATATAGGGCGGGCGCATACGCGGCTCGCCGCGCTTGCCCTCAATGCTTTCAATCATGGCCGACTCTTCGCCGCAGATGTAGGCACCAGCGCCACGGCGCAAATAAATGGTCGGCAGCGGGCACGGCGGATTGGCTTGCAAAGCCGCGATTTCATGCTCCAAAATGGCGCGGCAGCCGTGGTATTCGTCGCGCAAATAAATGTAGCAAGCGTCTATGCCGACCACTTGCGCGGCGACCAGCATGCCTTCCAGAAAGCGGTGCGGGTCTCGCTCCAAATACGTGCGGTCTTTGAACGTTCCGGGCTCGCCTTCATCAATGTTGACTGCCATAAGCTTTGGTGCAGGCTGGTCACGCACGATGCGCCATTTGCGCCCTGCCGGAAAGCCTGCGCCACCCAGGCCGCGCAGGCCTGAATCTTCCATGGCTTTGACGATGGATTCACCGTCTTGCTTGCCCTGCGACAAGGCGGTAGCTAATTCATAACCGCCTTGCGCCAGATAGGCTTGCAAGCCCACATAGGCGGGGGCTACTTGCACATCGGCATTCGCGGGAGACACGGCTTTTTCGCTATGTGCGGCGGCATCAAATACGGCGTCTTGCGCGGCGGGCGGATGTTGGCTGGCCTGCGCTTGCACGGCGGCGGCGATACGATCAGCAGTAGCAAAAGGCACGGGGTTTTGGTCCACTACCGCAGCGGGCGCTTGTTCGCAGCGGCCAATGCACGGCGCGGCAATCACGCGCACATCATCGCGGCCCAAAATGGCTGGCAAGCGTGCCAGCAAATCTTTGGCACCTGCCATTTCACAGCTCAGGCCATCGCACACACGCACGGTGATAGCCGCAGGCTGCGCATCACCGCGCAGCACTTCAAAGTGGTGATAAAAAGTGGCGACTTCAAACACTTCGGCCATGCCGATGCGCATTTGCTTGGCCAGCGCCACCAAGTGCCGGTCGTGCAGGCAGCGGAAAGTGTCGTTGAGCTTGTGCAGGTATTCAATTAGCAGCTCGCGCGGGAGTGGCCCGTCACCGAGCAAATCCTGAACTTCCAGCACGGCGCTGTCCTCGGGCTGGCGGCCTTTGAGCTTGCTTTTGCTGCGGATGCGCTTACGCATATCGTCCACCGTGCCCAAACGGACGGCGGCGGGACTGGAAATCGTGGTCTGGGACATGGCGGTGGGGTACAAGTACCCTTGGAATTAGCGCCAGAGTATGGGTGCATAGATCTATTGGCGTCCAATTGAATCGCTACATTAGCCCATTCAAAGTCTGAATGACGCAATGCAACAATGGCCAGATCAGCAATGACCTCACCCGAGTACCGATGCCAGGCCGGAACAGATGCCGAGGGGTGACTAAGGGACTTGCGCAGCCCCGGCCTGACTTTCCAAGGCCTGTAGCTCGTCCAGGGTATTGGCGTTGAAGAAGGCCAAAGGATCATCGCCCGGCTGGTCAAAAGGCACCAGCACCAGGCGTTGCTGCGCGGCCCAGGTGTCTATCTTGCGCCCACCCGCTTGCGTAAAGTACAGCAGACCGGGCAATAGATCGGCGCGTAGCAGACAAAAAACGGGCTGCTTGCGAAGGCGCGTTTGGCCTTGTTCGTCGCGCTCGGGCGCAGAGGCCATGGCAATTTGAGCGTCTTGCGCCTCCAGCGCAGCGCACAGGCGCGGCACCAAGTCCAGCGGAAACAAAGGCGTGTCGCAGGGCAAGGTAAGCAAATACGGTGTTTCGCAATGCGCCAGGCCCACCAAAAAACCCGCCAACGGACCGGCGTAATCGGCCAGCCCGTCGGGAAATACCGGCGCGCCAAAAGCTTCGTAATGTTCAAGATTTCGGTTGGCATTGAGCATGACTGGGCCTACGCTGCCCGTGCCGCGCAGGCGCTCCAAGCTGTGCAATGCCAGGGGTTTTCCCCTGAAACTTTGCAAGCCTTTATCCACCCCGCCCATGCGGCTGCCGCGGCCCCCGGCGAGCAAGATTGCGCTGATATCCTGCGGCTTAATCATGCGCGGCCTTTTTGGATAGCGCTCATGCGGAACCGGCCACGGACGAAGTCAACATGCCGCTGTGCATGGCAGCGTGCTGCAACCATTGCACGTCGCGCGCCAGGTCCATGGCCGCTTGCATTGCACGCGCCGGTCGCACCTGCGCGTTAAACATGAAGCCAATGGGCGTACGCACTTCAGGCTCGACCAAGGGCAATGCTTCCAACTGACGGTCACCGCGGACTACGCCGACCAAGGCGCCAGGCAAGATACCGCACATCTTGCCTTGCACCACGCAAAGCGCCATAGCGAGGATGGAGTTAGTCTCCATGGCAGGAACTACTTGCACGCCAGCCTGCAGCAGGGCCGCATCGACAATCGTGCGGTTGTGCATTTCCGGCGTTAACAGACATAAGGGAAAGCGACCTGCTTGCTGCCAAGTTAGGGGGTCGCCAATGCGCAGACCATCAGCTTGCGGGCTGTCGGCACGGCGCAACAAAAAATAGTGTTCTGTGTATTGCGCAATAGCACTAAGCCGAGCGCCTTTAGAGTCCATGCGTTCGATATAGCCCATGGCCAAGTCCAGTGACAAGGTCTCCAAGCCTTTTTCCAGCTCCGCCGAACTAAGCGATAAGACGATTGGCCGGATACCGTTTTGCCGCGCTTGCAGCATGGCGGCAAAGCGCGCGGCCACCGGCACCGCCGTGGGCACCGCCCCAATGCGCAGCGGTCCGTGCGGCGCCAGGGCATCGCCTTTGAGCGACTCTTGCAACAAAGCATGCTCGTGCAGCATGCGCTGCGCCGAGGCCAAAATAATTTCTCCCTCGGGCGTGAAACCCACGTAATTGCGCTCACGCTTGACGATGACCGCCTCAAACTCCTCCTCCAGTGCGCGCAAGGCATTGGACAGCGCCGGTTGCGTGATATGGCAAGCCTGCGCCGCCCGCCCGAAGTGGCGATGCTCGCTCAAAGCCACCAGATAACGCAGACTGGGAAGTAGGTTCATTGCAGGACTTTGGCGCTCTCAAGTACCTTTGGAAATCGTGATCGACGGGAACTTGGACGAAAAGTCCTTGTTCTTGGCCGCAATCGCCACCGCGACTTTGCGCGCAACGGCCATGTAAACAGCCGCCACATCACCTTCGGGATCGGCCACTACCGTTGGCTTGCC
>CANNEW010000230.1 GCA_947503685.1 Comamonadaceae bacterium
TTTCGCCTGCGCTGGTTTCGCGGATGGCGCCCGCCAGCATCTCGGCGGTATAGGCAGCAGTGTTCAGGCTAAATGCCAGTAACGCGCAGAAAAACGGTTCTTTGAAATAGGTCCAGGGCCAGAGTTCATCCCACCGCGCCTGGATCCACTCCAACTGGCCCAGGCCGTAGTAAATCAAATAGACCTGAATCAGCAGCGGCGTGCCGCGCACCACATAGGTATAAGCGCCCACCACTGCGCGCAGCACCCGCCAGCGGCTGGTCAGCGCCAGTGCAAACACCAGTGCCAGCACTGCGCCAATCGCCAGGCTGGCAAACAGCAAGTGCAGCGTCGTGAGGATGCCTTGACCGTACAGCGCCAGGTTCTGGGACTGAAAGATGACGTCCCACTTCATGCGCTAGCCTCACTCATAGCGCTACCCGCCGGGTACCCAAGCTGTAGCGCGCGTTGAGGCGGCGCAGGGCCCACAGCGAGGCGCTGGTAAATAATAGAAACAGCGCGGCGGTAAATAAGAAAAATTCGAAGGGTGAGCGGGTAGCGGCGCTGGCCTGCTTGGCGATATAAGTCATTTCCTGTAAGCCGATCAGGCTGACTAGCGCAGTGGACTTGATCAACACCAGCCAGTTATTGGTAAAGCCGGGCAGGGCGTAGCGCACCATTTGCGGCGCGATGATGCGCAAAAAAGTTTGCGTGCGGCCCATGCCAAAGGCCAGCGCCGCTTCCGACTGGCCGTGCGGTATGGCCAAAATAGCACCCCGGAAGGTTTCGGTCATGTAGGCGCCGTAGATAAAGCCCAGCGTCAGCACTCCGGCCACAAAGGGGTTGATATCCACCGACCCCTTGCTGCCCATGGCCGTCACCAGGTAATTTAGTCCCATGGTTCCGCCATAAAACACCAGCAGCATGAGCACCAGGTCCGGTATCCCGCGAACCACCGTGGTGTAAACCGTACCGGCAGCCACGGCCGCCCGGTTGGGTGACAAGCGCGCAGTTGCGCCCAGCAGCCCGAACAATACGGCCAGCAACAGCGAGCCCAGCGCCACTGCCACCGTCATCAGGGAGCCTTGCAAAATGCTGAAGTAATACGCGTTCATCAACGTACAGTGTGCCGCGAAAAAGCCCTAGACCTAAGGTCCGGCCGGAAAAATAGGCAAAAAAAACCGGCACGCCAGGGATTCTGGAGTGCCGGTTGGGCGGGATCAGTTCGCCGAAAAAAGGCGCCAGCGCCAAGGGCTGCGAAGCCTTAAGCGCCTTTACTCACCATAGACGTCGATATTGAACTTGGCAAAGTATTTGTCGTTCATGGTCTTGTAGCTGCCATTGCTGCGAATGGTTTTGATGGCGGCGTTCAGTTCGCCTTTGAGTGCGTCTTCACCTTTGCGCAGAGCGATACCGGCGCCATAGCCAAAGTACTTGGGCTCTTTCAGGTCCGGGCCGGCAAGGGCGTATTTCTCGCCTTCGGGCTTGCTCAGGAATCCGCCGGTTGCTTCCATAAAGTCGGCCACCGTGCCATCCAAACGACCCGATTTGATGTCCAGGTACACCTGGTCTTGCGCTTCATAGGAATTAACCACCACACCAGCGGGCTTGAGTTCGCCCATGGCATAGGCTTCCTGGGTGGAGCCTTTGAGCACGCCGATTTTTTTGCCCTTGATGGAGGCCGGATCGGTGTACTTCACGGTTTTCTTCAACACGATACGGCTAGGCGTGTTGTAGTACTTGTCAGTGAAATCAACTTCCTTCATGCGGTCGTCGGTAATCGACATGGAGCTAATGATCACGTCGTATTTCTTAGCATTCAGACCGGGGATCATGCCGTCCCAGACTTGTTCCACAAAAACGCATTTGCGCTTGATCTGCTCGCACAGGGCGTTGGCAATGTCCACATCAAAGCCGGTGGGTTGTCCATCGGCGGTCTTGAAGGTAAAGGGCTCGTAGGTAGGGTCGATCGCGACTTTCAGTTCAGCCGGTGCGACAGCAGCAGGTGCGGGTGCTTCTTCTTTTTTGCCGCAAGCGGCTAGCAGGGACAGGACGGCAAGGCCCAATAACAGTTTTTTCATGGAACAACCTTTGAAATGGAAGGACATCCCCCGGGGTGACAGCACCGGGGACAGACTTTGATTCTAGGGGCAAAGCTAAAATCCGCCGATGAATGCCCCCCTAGACGTATCCCACTTTGCACGCGACGCCAAGCCGCTAGGCAGCTACCGCAAATACTGGGCCTCGCGATTTGGTACCGCGCCCCTTTTGCCCATGAGCCGGGCAGAGATGGACAAGCTGGGCTGGGACAGCTGCGATATTGTCTTGGTCACCGGCGACGCCTATGTGGATCACCCCAGTTTCGGTATGGCCGTCATCGGCCGCATGCTGGAGGCCCAGGGCTTTCGCGTGGGCATCATCGCCCAGCCGGACTGGAACAGCGCGGCACCCTTCAAGGCCTTGGGTAAACCCAATTTGTTTTGGGGTGTGACCAGCGGCAATATGGACTCCATGATCAACCGCTACACCGCCGATCGCAAGATCCGCAGTGACGACGCCTACACGCCGGGTGATACAGGCGGCAAGCGCCCGGATCGGGCCGCCATCGTCTATAGCCAGCGTTGCCGCGAAGCTTTCAAAGACGTGCCCATTGTTTTGGGTGGTATCGAAGGCAGCTTGCGCCGTATCGCGCATTACGATTACTGGAGTGACAAAGTGCGCCGCTCCATCGTGGTAGATGCCAAATGCGACTTGCTTTTGTATGGCAATGCCGAGCGCGCGATTGTCGAAATCGCCCACCGCTTGGCTGCCCGCGAGCCGGTGCAGTCGATTACCGACGTGCGCGGAACCGCCTTTGTGCGCCGCCCGGATGACCCCAGCGGTAAAGACTGGATCGAAATCGATTCGAGCAGCGTGGACCTGCCGGGCCGGGTGGAGGCGCACTACAACCCTTACATGACCACGTCCGAGTTGGCCATCGAGAATGGCTCCACGTGTGCCCGCGATGACGAGGCCGCGCAAGTGGCGCAGGCCGCTGAACAAGAGGGCGCAACGAAACGTGCTGGGCCTGCCGCAAAGGCGTCATCCAAGCTGGGCGCGCAAGCGCAAGCTATGGTTTTTGTGCCCAACCCGGCGCTCAAAGCCAAACTTAAAGTGCCGCCGCGCGAGCGTTCGGTCATCCGCCTACCCAGTTATGAGCAGGTGCGCAGTGACCCGGTGCTCTATGCCCATGCCAACCGCGTGCTGCATCTGGAAACCAACCCCGGCAACGCCCGCGCGCTAGTGCAAGCCCACGGCGAGGGCGTCACCGCGCGCGATGTGTGGATCACACCGCCGCCCATACCCTTGACGACGGCTGAAATGGACATGGTTTTTGACCTGCCGTATGCCCGCAGCCCACATCCCCGCTATGCCGATGAAAACGGCAGCCATGACGGCGCGACCAAAATCCCGGCCTGGGAAATGATCCGCTTTAGCATCAACATCATGCGCGGCTGTTTTGGTGGCTGCACATTTTGTTCTATTACCGAGCATGAAGGCCGGATCATCCAAAGCCGTTCGGAAGACTCGGTCATCAAGGAAATTGAAGATATTCGCGATAAGGTCAAAGGCTTTACCGGCACCATCTCCGACCTGGGCGGCCCCACGGCCAATATGTACCGCCTGGGCTGCAAATCGCCAGAGATCGAAGCCGCGTGCCGTAAACCGAGTTGTGTGTATCCGGGCATCTGTCAGAACCTTACCACCGACCACGGCCCTTTGATCAAGATGTACCGCCGGGGCCGCGCCCTTAAAGGCATTAAGAAAATTCTCATCGGCTCAGGACTGCGCTACGACCTGGCTGTCAAAAGCCCGGAATATGTGAAAGAGCTGGTGCAACACCACGTCGGCGGTTACCTCAAAATCGCTCCCGAGCACACCGAGCAAGGCCCTTTGTCCAAGATGATGAAGCCGGGCATCGGCAGCTACGACAAGTTCAAGGCGCTGTTCGATAAGTTCAGCGCCGAAGTGGGGAAAAAGCAGTTCCTAATCCCGTACTTTATTGCTGCGCACCCGGGTACCAGCGATGAAGACATGCTGCACTTGGCGGTCTGGCTCAAGAAAAACGGTTTTCGCGCCGACCAGGTGCAGACCTTTTACCCCAGCCCCATGGCCACCGCTACCGCCATGTACCACAGTGGCCGTAACCCTTTGCGCAAAGTCCGCCGCGTGGTGGAGAGCGATGAAGAAAACGTAGATATCGTGCGCGGAGAAAAGCGCCGCCGTTTGCACAAAGCCTTTTTGCGCTACCACGACCCGAACAACTGGCCGCTGCTGCGCGAAGCCCTCAAATCCATGGGCCGCGCCGACCTGGTCGGCAATGGCAAACACCATTTGATTCCCACCTTCCAACCTTTAACCGGTGGTAGTTACGAAAGCGCACGGCGCAAAAACTCCACGCCCTCGGCAGGCAAAGCGCCGCGCCCCGGTACCATCCTGACCCAGCACACCGGCCTGCCG
>CANNEW010000231.1 GCA_947503685.1 Comamonadaceae bacterium
CCCGACGCATGGTGCGCTGGGGGTCGCGCCACGGTGTTTTATTGGCCTCGCTGATGGGGGGTCTGCTGTTAGTGGCCGCGGATTTGTTGGCGCGTGTGCTCATTGCGCCGCGTGAGTTGCCGGTGGGTGTGTTGACCGCCTTGATCGGGGGCGCTTACTTGCTTTGGCTGATGCGCAGGCATAAGCAGGGTGGGGGTGTTTCGTGAAGCCCCATAGTGCTGCCGCTTTGCAAGTCACCGGCTTGCATGTGGTCCTGTCGGGCACCAAGGTGTTGCACGATGTGAATGCATCGATTACGCGCGGCCGCTGGGTCAGCATAGTCGGGCCCAATGGCGCGGGTAAATCGACTTTGCTTGCCGCCATGGCTGGCTTATTGCCCGTGCAAGGGCGGGCTGAGTTAGGGGGCGAAGACCTGCAGACCATGCCCGCGGCCCACCGCGCTCAGCAGCTGGCGTGGATGGGGCAAGGCGAGTCGGTGGGCGATGACCTCAGTGCCTTGGACCTTACGCTGCTGGGCCGTTTGCCGCACCAAAGCTGGTTTTCGGGCCTGAATGCAGCCGACCAGCAGCATGCAGAGCAAGCCTTACGGAGCATGCACGCCTTGCAGTGGCGCGACCGCTACGTGGGTACGCTGTCGGGCGGTGAGCGCCAGCGCGTACTCCTGGCGCGCGCCTTGGCGGTGCAAGCGCCCGTGCTATTACTAGACGAGCCGCTGGCCAACCTGGATCCGCCGCACCAGGCCGATTGGTTGGATTTGATGCGATCCCTCGTGGAGGCAGGCGCCACGGTGGTCAGTGTGTTGCACGAAATTTCGATGGCGCTGCAGGCCGATGAACTGCTCGTTATGCAGCAAGGGCGCGTGGTACACCAAGGAGCCTGTACGGATGCGCTGAGCCACCGCGCATTAGAGTCGGTGTTTGATGATCGCATCCAAGTCCGCACGGTTGACGGGCAGTTAGTGGCTTTGCCGCGTTCGACGCGGCGCTCGATTGAATAGGATCCTGCGGCTCGGGTACTAGCAAATGGTGTAGCCCGGTGAGTGACCTTCTACCGTTTCCAGCCCAAAGAAGTGCCTCACATCGCCTGGACCAGGCCTTTGGCTCTTTGCAAGCCAGCTTTGGCTTGCAAGGTTAAGGCACTGGGCTCGGATTTCCACTGCGCAACAAACTGTTCAGCAGCCTCGAACTCCTTAGCGGACATTGACGCCTTCATTTCGTCAAGCGAGACTTGGGCGTTGGGTGATATCTTTCCTTCTGACAAGAGCTTAGCCAACTTGAAGTAGCTGTAGGTAAGTGTTTTGTCTTTTGCTATGCCCTCACCTTCTTTGTAACTAACTGCGAGGTTATACAGCGCCTTGGGTTCACCTTGCGCAGCGGCAGCTCGGGTCCAATGAACGAAGTTCGTGTAGTCCTTGCGCTTCCAATATGCCGATGCAACATCGAGTTGCGCCAGAGAATAGCCCGCCTTTGCGGCCTTCAACATGTAGTCCAGTGCCAATACTGGATCGAGGGGCACGATACCTTCAAATTGTCCTGCGAGATAGCAACCCACTTTATAGGCGGCCAGCACATCGCCGTTTCGAGCACTTTTCTGAAACCATTCAAAAGCCTGCCTTGGATTCTTGGTCACATCGATGCCGTTATTTAGAAACATGCCGACGTGGTACTGCGCCTCTGGATTATTCTCTTGCGCCAGCCTCATCATTTTTTCATACAGGCCTTCTTGGGCCCATGCCAAGCATGCTGAAAGGCTGAAAAGAAAAAATACGATGGTTGCTCTAAAACCTGCTTGAAGAAGCATCTTTCCCTCCGACCGATTTTGTTGAGGCGCCATGACATGGGCAAGAGGCGCATGAAGGCCCCCACCTGAAAAAGGGCGTTTGTTGGCCATCCAATGCCCTGCAGGATAGTAATCATATCTTTAATGGGTAATGTTTTCCTCTACCCAAGTTATTGATTCCGGGAGTGCGCATTGGCCAACTATTTTTAATGGAGTTGGAGTTGCCTAATTTTTCTTTGGGTTTACTCGACCCAATTCTCCAGCCTGAGTTCCTGCACCCGTGCAAACTCCTTCAGGTTATTGGTCACTAAGGTGCAGTTATCGGCGAGTGCGTGGCAGGCGATCCATAAATCGTTAGCTCCGATCGGTTTGCCTGCAGTGCGCAGCCGCGTGAAATGGGTGGCATAGTGTTCACACATGCGCTCGCTTGTGTGATAGCGCACAGGCACCGACCGTGAGAGGTCTGTCAGCCGTTTGAGTACCTCAGGTTTGCGCGTGCTGCGCTCAGCGCCCTTGAGCAACTCGGCATAAGTGATAAAGGACATGCATAGCTCGTCGCCGGGGTCCAGTGCGTTGATGCGTTCAGCAATGGTGGCCGGCTTGTTCTTGATCAGGTAGATCAGGATGTTGGTATCTAGCATATACCTCACAGGGGCTCCCGGTCCTGCATAGGGGGTGCATCTTGCCGGTCTACTATCAGCAGATCGGCAAAGTTCGGGTCAAAGGCTTGAAGCGCTTGTAGTAGCGTCGCTCCGCGGTCTGTGGCAACCGGGTGCAGCACCAGGTCGCCGTCTGCATTGCGGTAAATCTCGACCCGGCTGGTGTCCAGCCGAAATTCCTGTGGAATACGCACGGCCTGGCTGTTGCCATTCATGAACACGCGGCTGATCAAAGTTGGCATATCGGCTCCTTTGTACACACAACTATGTAGGTATTGTAGGGTCTTGTGGTCACTTTGCAGCGGCAATACCCGCCTTCTCTTTAAACCCACACACCGTAAAAACTGCGCATTGCCCGCACTGCGGTTTGCGGGCCTGGCACACATAGCGGCCATGCAGTATCAGCCAATGGTGGGCATCGACCAGAAACTCAGCGGGAATCCGTTTAAGTAATTTTTGCTCGACAGCCAGGGGAGTTTTGCCTGGCGCCAGGCCGGTGCGATTGCCGAGGCGAAAGAGGTGCGTGTCCACCGCCATGGTCGCTTCGCCGAAGGCGACATTCAGCACCACATTAGCGGTCTTGCGGCCCACGCCGGGCAGAGCCTCCAGCGCCTCCCGGCTGCGTGGCACCTGGCTGCCGTGTTGGTCCGTCAATATCTTGCATGTCTGCATCAGATGCCGCGCTTTGCTGCGGTACAAGCCTATGGTTTTGATGTGCTGCTCCAAACCTTCCAGCCCCAAGTCCAGTATTTTTTGCGGCGTATTGGCGACAACAAACAAGCGCGCCGTGGCCTTGTTCACACCGACATCGGTGGCTTGGGCCGATAGCAGCACAGCGGCGAGCAGTTCAAACACGCTGCCGTAATGCAACTCGGTTTGCGGCTGCGGGTTGGCGTCGCGCAAGATGCTAAAGAACTGGTGGATGGCGTCGGGCTTCATGGCTTAAGGTTGTTTTTGCGGTAGGGCGGAGCCGGGCAAAACCAGGCGAGTGATACAACTTGGCGACAATAGGGTTTTGACCAGCCTTGAAGATACCGCAAATGTCCACTTCCCCCACCTTGTCTTTTGCCGACCGGCTCCAAAACGTTGAGACCTCGGCCATCCGCGAACTGTTCAAGCTACTGGGCAAGCCCGGCATCATCAGCTTTGCCGGCGGATTTCCCGATAGTGCGCTGTGTGATGTCGATGGCATTCGCCAGGCTTCATTGGCTGCGCTGGAGCAGGACCCGGGCGCAGCCTTGCAATACGGTGCGACCGAGGGTTACGGCCCTTTGCGTGAACAACTGGTGGCATTTATGGCGCACAAAGGCGTGGCCGATTTGCGCGCCGAGCAACTCATCGTCACCACCGGCAGCCAGCAGGCCCTGGATTTGCTAGGCAAGGTATTGATCAACCCTGGCGATAAAGTCATTGTCGAAGGGCCCACGTTTTTGGCGACGATCAATTGCTTTCGTTTGTATGGCGCCGACCTGGTCAGCGCGCCCATAGACGGGCAGGGCGTGGATACCGATGCCTTAGAGCGCCTGATAGCCGAGCACCGGCCCAAGTTTGTGTACATCATCCCCACTTTTGGCAACCCCAGTGGCGCATTACTGAGCTTGGCGCGGCGCAAAGCGGTGCTGGAGATGGCGGTGAAGTACCAGACGCTGATCGTGGAGGACGACCCCTATGGCGATCTCTATTTTGGCGAGGCCCCGCCGCCCAGCCTGCTGGCACTCAGTAGCCAGGTTCCTGGCAGTCGCGATTTGCTGGTGCATTGCGGGTCACTCTCCAAAGTGCTCTCGCCTGGCTTGCGCGTGGGCTGGATGGTCGGTCCGGTCGAATTGCTGGCGCGCGCCACCATGTGTAAACAATTTAGCGATGCGCATACCAGCACCTTCGCGCAGGCCACTGCGGCGCAATATCTGCAATCGGGCCGCATGCCCGCAACGCTCGACCGCGTGCGCCAGGTCTATGCGCAAAGAGCGCAGACCATGGGCGATGCATTACGCCA
>CANNEW010000232.1 GCA_947503685.1 Comamonadaceae bacterium
GGGTTGAGCGTCATGCGTCTGAGACAAATATGAAGCCAATTCCGGCTAATCCTATGCCTACCGAGCCGAGATGGTCGAGGCTAGCCATTGGTACTGCTGTTCGTTTCAACCCACACAGTTCGACTTTAAACTATAGCACCATGTGCTATAGTAAGAGAAAATAATGGATCGAAAACGAATTTTCAAGACAAAGACCTTCGACCGATGGGCGAAGAAATTACTAACCGACGAAGTGCTGTGTAAGGCAGCACGTGAGATAGAGCAAGGCATTTACGAGGCTGATCTCGGGGGCGGGATCTGCAAAAAACGAGTTGCAATTGCAGGGATGGGGAAAAGCGGTGGAACAAGAACACTCGTTGCAAAGGAACATGAAGCAGCGATTTTCTTTTTGCTTGGAAGGGAGAAGAGCGCTCCTGGTTCCGATTTTTCTGATGCCGCAATTGAGACGGCAAAGATTATCGGCGCGAGCTTGCAAGCACAACCCTTGGCAAAAATTGATGAGATGACAGTAGCTGGCAGTTTGAAGGAGATATGTAATGTCAAAACGAAACAGTGAAGATGCCCGCATGCTCCAGGAGCTGTTGGACACGGCTGCGGACTTGAGCTCTTATGGGGTAATGTCCAAGCCTGACATGGCTCGTGTTCGTTCTCTTTGCGAACCACCACCGGCTTACAGTCCTGACCGTATTGTGGCCATTCGCACTACAGTCGTTAAGGCAAGCCAAGCGGTGTTTGCCGCAATGCTGAACGTGAGCGTATCAACCGTTCAAAAGTGGGAGTCACCTTCTGCAAATAAGAGACCAAGCGGAACGGCAGCCAAGCTATTGCAAATGGTTGAAGCAAAAGGTGTGGATGCACTTTTGGTGTGATCGAACTTAGCTGTCGCCACCGGGATCACCAGCTCGGCACTGGCGCCTTCGGCCAGGTCGAAAAACGCGGCGATCGCCGAATCGGTCCCCTTGAACGCCGCGTATGCCTCAGCCCTGTCCAGTGGCGTGGCGACCGGGGAGAAGGTGTTGGGCTCATGCTTCATCTGGGCAATCACGATTTTCATCGGCTTCAAGCGAGAAGTTGATTGAACGTTGAGGGAAAGCGACTCACGCGCGATTGTGCTTGCGCGCATCGGCAGTCGCCTGCTCCTCGCGTGGCGCCATCATCGACGAGTCTGCCATGGTTGATGCGCTGCAACGAGGCGCCATTGCCGGTGCCGCACTCGATGTGTTTTCGTCGATCGATGTTTTTGCCCCTTCAGCCCCGCCGCCGCAGCACCCCTTGCTGGCCATGGACAACGTTATTGCTACGCCGCACAGTGCTGGTAGCTCGGTCGAATCTACCCGGGAGTCTAAGGAGCGTGGCGCCCAGCATGCTGCCGCAGTGCTGCTGGGGCACTGGCCTGCCCATGTGGTGAACCCTGGGGTTCAACCCAGATGGCCGCTGCAGCGCCCAGGGTTGACCCCAGCTTGATGTTCGGAGTGTCGATCGGGTATGGTGTTGGCATGAACCCAGAGACACTGACCAAGCCAACTGGCCGGATCCATACCGTCGACGCCTTGCGGGGTTTCGCCATGGCGGTGGCAGTGCTTAACCGCACGCTGGCTGTTGGACGCCCGAGCTCTGTTCGCACCTTAGCTGTGGCGACATAAGCCGTTGTGGGTTGGGGAAACTTCGACTGCGTTTGCCTCCATGCAACAACGCCGGGTTGGGCACTATCAGCCTACCTCCTCGGGCCGTCTGTCTACGGGGCAGTGTCGGATGCCCTAGGCGGCAAGTCAAAGTCCAGTATCAGGTCGCTGTGCTCGTACATGCCGGGTTTGATCTTGTGGCGCAGGGGCGCAAGATAGAGCTGAGCGCCTTCACGCCGGGCGAACTTCATGGCCGGTATAAAGTCGCTGTCACCGGTAACCAACACAATGGTTTGCACCTGCTTCTTAAGCGTGAGGGCGGCAATGTCCATGCCGATGCGCATGTCAACGCCCTTTTGCGAAATCTGCGGTTGCAGGTCTTCGTGCCTGACGACCACGCTATCGCCGGGAGCCTTGTCCAGAACCTTGGAATTGACGGCCCAGCCGTTAAAGGACAATTCGCCCAAGCGCAGAGCGACATGCGGTAGTTTCCACATTTGTTCAAACAGCCGTTGTGCACGGGTTGCGATTGGCTGGTTGGCAAACGCCACTCGGCCACCTTTCAGCGGCTTGGCGTGCGCAGATAACAGGGGTGTAGAGTCGTAATAGTAGACCCGGTGGATAACGCCGCCTTGGAGTTCTGGCTGGGCTTGCAGGGTGACTATGAGACTTTGGAAATCTTCCGCCGTGGCAGGCGCAATGGCGGTGCCAAGCTTGCGTTTTGCAAAACCGCCGTCAATCAGAATTGCGTAGTTTCGCATGGGGATGGGGAGAGTTTGGCCGCCGAACAGGTCGAAGGTCGAAGCCTTCTGTTACATGTCACCCGTGGGCAGCCGTTTTTTTATGAACCGTTATTCTACAGGCAGGCAAAGCCGCTTGACTGATTGTTTGTGCCTATTTGTTCTTGGCTTGGGGTAGCGACCCCTCGGCGCTTAAGCTTTTGCCCGCACCCATCGCAATCCGGTCGCTAGCCTACGGTATCCCCATTCCTCACCATGCAGGGTAAGCAGTAGCTCCACATCCGCATCGATCAGCTTGGCATTGTGGTGCGAGTCCGGGCGAGGGCGACGTTGATGCCGCCCCGCCAGTCGCATCGCCGTGCATCGTCTTGCACCCGGCCAGTGCTATTGTTGAGGCCGCTGTGGCGCAGGTGCAGTCCAATTTGCGCCGTCGCATCCTGCATGCCTTCGTCGGCCGGGGCCTTCTGGAGAGTTGTAAGGCCAAAAAGATGCTGGGCTACCAACACAGTGGCTTCTCGGTGGTCGCCGGTCTGTGCATCGAAGCGCACGGCCGGGCCGCCCTGATGCACAACCGCGCACCCATCAGCACCGCTAAGTTCGGCGGTTCAAACATTGCAAATCGGGCGGAATTTTGACATTACGAATGCCATAATTTGCCCTACGCTGTTGAGTTGTCCATCCGACCACGATGACAATTTATTTGCCCAAATATGGGGGCAAAAACGTCTGGTGCTTTTTCCGCCGCACCATGATGACTATTTGTACATACGCGAGGTCAATCCAGTTTGATTTGGGTCCGCCTTTGATCCTGATGCGCCTGACTTTGAGCACATGCCACTCGCCCGCCAAGCTACGCCTTTATCTTTACAAGTCTGATTGATTCAATCAAATCTATTTCATCCCAATGAGTTCCAAAATGAATGCACTCCGCAGGGTATTCGGCTTCCTCGCCCCGGCACTGCTCTTGGGTGCTGTCGTCTGCACCTCAGCCCACGCCCGCTTGATCGAAAAGATCATCAAAGTGCCCGTCAAGGTGAGCAATGCCTACGGCAAAGTAATCGAGCAGGAGGTGGTGGTCTCCACTTACCACGACAGCGATGCACCAAAACCCTACCCCATTGCGCTCATCAACCATGGCAGGTCAGTGAAGCCGGAGGAACGGGCTGCTTTTGGCCGGTCTACGTCCATCACCAATGCGCGCTGGTTCGCCGCCATGGGCTTTCTGGTGGTGGTCCCTACCCGCATCGGCTACGGCGTGTCTGGCGGGGAGGATGTGGAAGACACCGGCGGCTGCAGTAACAAAAACTACCCGCCCGGGTACGAGGCCGCTGCCGCACAAACCGTGCAGGTGCTGGACGCCATTTTGCAGCGCCCCGATGTGCTGCCAAACCGTACCCTGATTCTGGGCCAGTCGTTTGGCGGCGCCACGGCCATCACCGTGGCCGCCAAAAACCCGCCTGGGGTGGTGGCCGCCATCAATTTCGCCGGCGGCGGCGGTGGTAACCCGCTCACCCAACCACAAGAGCCCTGTGGCACGTACTGGCTCAAGCGCATGTTTGCCGACTATGGCCGCAGCGCCCGCATCCCCACCCTGTGGGTCTATACCGAAAACGACCAGTGGATGGGCCCCAAGTACCCGCGGGAGTGGTTTGATGCTTTCAAGGCCGGGGGCGGCGTTGGTGAATTTGTGCTGTTCCCGCCCAACGGCAAAGACGGCCACGGCCTGTTCACCCAAGACCCCGAGGTCTGGCGGCCCAAGGCGATGGCGTTTTTGCGGGCCAACGGCTACTCGGAACTCAAAGCAAATCTACAGGAGACGAAATGATGGGCTACCAAATGTTTCAACGCTATGGTTCAGGCACTGGGCGCCATGCCATGACCCCCGCCAAATGTCTCCAAGCCGCCTGCCTGTTGTTGTGCATCACCGCCAGCCAATTTGGCCTGGCCCAGGAGGCCGGCAAGCATGGGCTGGACTACACCTACGCGCCGGGCAGCCCCACCTACTGGCGCAACACCCACAGCACAAGGCCGGGTAACTTTGTGTTCCGGCGTGACCCC
>CANNEW010000233.1 GCA_947503685.1 Comamonadaceae bacterium
CGGTCGCGCTCAGGACGTCGCGGTGCCGCGTCGGCACGGACAGGCGCCCTTTCCCGTCGAGCGTGAGCGAAGAAGCACCTTGAAACACCACAAAAACCTCTTATTCCAACTGAACGAGTGAAAGGCCCTATTTTTGGCACTTTCCTCCACTTATTTGCACTTAATTGCACTTTACCAGCAAATTCGTGTTGGGGACAAGGTTTTTGTAAGTTTTTTCCAATGAAATCAAAGACTTAGAACCTGATCTGCGTCTAAAAACCGCATAAAAGACGTTCTAAATTAAGTACTTAGCAATTGCATTGCAAGTAACGGGTGAATAGTTTTTGGGGTGCGGCGTTTTATCTATTGGCCGCTTAACGCTGATTGCGCTTGGAAAGAAGGGCAGGGCTAGGTATCGTTGCCCGAGCCCACGAAGCGGCTTTAATCGCCGAACATCTTTTGTTTGAGCTCGCGGCGCTGTTGCGCTTCCAGCGACAGCGTGGCCGTGGGCCGGGCCAGCAAGCGTCCGATGCCGATGGCCTCGCCGGTTTCATCGCAATAACCGTAATCGCCGGCATCAATACGGGTAATCGATTGTTCAATTTTTTTGAGCAATTTGCGTTCGCGGTCCCGGGTGCGCAACTCCAGGGCATGTTCCTCTTCGATGGTGGCCCGGTCGGTGGGGTCTGGCACCACCGAGGTGTCTTCGCGCAAATGCTCGGTGGTTTCACCGGCATTGCTGAGGATCTCGCGCTTAAGCACTACCAGTTTGAGCCGGAAGGCGGCCATGTGCACATCGTTCATGTACTCGGAGTCGGGCATGGCCTGCAATTCGGCGTCGCTCAATTGGTCCACCGGCTTGGTTTTCCAGTTATTGGCCAACTTGGGGTCTTTCTTGACCGGCGCTGGAATGACTGGCGCAACCGGCTCTGCTTCGTAGGCGTTGCCGAAGCTGGCCTTGGCTGCGGTGGAGGCAACCGACTGGGCCATAGAAGGAACGGTCAATTGCGCCAGACGCGACGAAGGCCTGCCAGATTTGACCGGGACCGCGGCCGGGTCATTGCTCGGCTGCGTTGGCACTTTGGGCGCCACCGGCACAAGCACACTTGCGGCCACAGGTGCTGCTTTGATTACAAGCGGTGCTTTGCTCGCCGGTTTTACAGCGGCCGCCGGGGCTTTAGATGCGACTGCCGTACTGGCAGCGGTTTTTTTTGCAGCCGGTGCTGCGGCTTTGGACGCCGGTGCCGGGGTGGTTTTTTTGATGGGGGTAGTCACAGTTTTTTTCGGGGCCGACGCGCTGGTCTTAGCCTGTGTTGGAGAGATCGATTTAGGCGCTACAGCCGGCTTTTTGGCGGGTGCGACGGGGGTCTTGGCGGTCTTGGCCGCGCTGGGCTTGGGCGCGGGCACGTGCTTGGCTGGCGTGCTGGGCTTGGCGTTCTTGGTGCTGGTGGCGTTCAATTCGTGTCTCCTAATAGAAACCCATGGGCCCCGATTGCGGGAAGTTCAGCTATTGACCCGCCCCGCCGGGCTGCCTCCTTGTTTGGCGCGCGAGTGTACAGGCAAGTCAAGACCGCTTGTTGTAAGGCCGTAAGCGGCTGCAAAAACGTTCAGACAAGGGACTGCTCCATGCCTTGCAACAAGATGTCTTTGGGCAAATCGATACCAATAAATACCAGTTTGCTGGACTTGACTTCGTCAGCCCGCCATAGAGGACCCAGATCGCTGCCCATTAACTGGTGCACGCCTTGGAAGATGACTTTACGCTCACTGCCTTGCATAAATAAGACACCTTTGTAGCGCAACATACGCGGGCCGTAAATATTGACGATTGCGCCTAGGAAGTCTTCCAGTTTGCCCGGGTCAAAAGGCCGCTCGGACCTGAACACAAAGCTTTTGACATCGTCATCGACATGGTGGTGGTGGCCATGGTGTGCCTCGTGGGCGTGCGAGGGGTGGTCGCAATCGGGGCCATGCACGTGGGCCGCAGCGTCGTGTCCGTGTTCATGGTCATGGTCATGGTCATGGTCATGTTGCTCATGCCCGTGCGCATGATCGCCGCCGCTCAGAAACTCGGGGTCGATGTCCAAGGTGGCGTTGAGGTTGAAGCCGTGCAAATCCAGCACGTTTTGAATGTCCATCGCGCCAAAGTGCGCAATATGCCGGGGCGCACGCGGGTTCATGTGTTGCAGGCGGTGGGTCAGTGCACTCAAGGCTTCGGCGCTGACCAGGTCGGATTTGCTGATAAAAATCTGGTCCGCGAAACCCACCTGGCGCCGGGCTTCCTGGCGTTCGTTGAGCTGGTCGGGCGCGTGTTTGGCATCCACCAGGGTCAGGATGGCGTCCAACAGGTAGGACTCGGCCACCTCATCGTCCATAAAAAAGGTTTGCGCCACCGGGCCGGGGTCGGCCAGGCCGGTGGTTTCGATGACGACGCGGTCAAAGTCCAGTTCGCCTTTGCGCTTTTTCTCTGCCAAATCTTGCAAGGTAGTGCGCAAGTCTTCGCGGATGGTGCAGCAGACGCAGCCATTGCTCATCTGGATGATTTGTTCCTGGGTGTCGCTCACCAAAATATCGCTGTCGATGTTTTCCTCGCCGAATTCGTTTTCGATGACCGCGATTTTTTGGCCGTGCGCCTCGGTCAGTATGCGTTTGAGCAAGGTGGTCTTGCCCGAACCTAAAAAGCCTGTGAGTATGGTGGCGGGAATCAGTGGCATGGCGTGTCCAAGCGTTTCGAGTAAGTCGCGCATTTTGCAGCAAGCGCCGCGCCAGCGCTCTAGCGCTCTTCGACGCGGCCGTTGGCATGCAGGGCAAAGCGCCCTTTGTCGCGTGGATGTACCGGGTCGCTGCGACCCCAGGGCCAGCCGCCAAATTCGGTGCGACGATAGTCGGCAAAGGCCTGGTGGATTTCAGCCTGGGTATTCATGACAAAGGGGCCGTGCTGCGCCACTGGCTCGCCGATAGGGCGGCCTTGCAGCACCAGCAATTGCGTCTCGTCGTCGCCACCCTGCAGCTCGATGGCATCTTGCGCCCGCACTTCCAGCACCGATTGCGCTGCAATCGCTTGGCCATCGACGGTGAGCCCGCTACCTCGAAAATAGTAAAGGCGGCGTCGCGATTGCGCATGGCTTGCGCCTGGCATGGTCCATTGCGCGCCGGCTTGCATGCGGATAGTCCAAATGGCCAGGTCGGAGTCCGCCTCAGAGGCCCAGGAGTCCGGCGGTGGCGCTGCACCGCGCGCCTGCTCCAGCGCTCCGGCTACCACTTGGACCGAGGTCTTGCGCTCGTTTGCGTCGGCAAATTCAAGCGATGGGACGCTATCGGCCCAGAGCATGGTGAAGTGCGGCTCGGCCATTTTTTTACGCGCCGGCAGATTGAGCCAAATCTGGAATAACTCGGCCGGGTTGGCGGCCTCCGTTTGGCGCAGCGGAAACATTTCGCAGTGCACAATGCCTTTGCCTGCAGTGAGCCATTGCACATCGCCCGGTCCAAAGCGCGCAGTGGCCCCGAGCGAGTCGGAGTGGTCGATAAAACCCTGGCGCACGATGGTGACGGTTTCAAAGCCTCGGTGCGGATGGGCCGGAAAGCCCGGCACCGTGGTGCCGTGGTACATGCGCCAGCCGTCTTTGCCTTCAAAGTCCTGACCGATATTGCGTCCGCCCAGATCGGCCACGGGCCCCATATGCGCGTTGCCGCGCGGATAGGCATCGTCGTGGTGGACGCAGAACAAAAACGGGTCTATGGTTTGCCAGGGAAATCCCAAAGGCGCGATCGCAAGAATGCTGTGGTTTGCCATAGATAAATAGCCTCGTGTGCAGGGGCACGCTACCTAGCGTGCAGGGCGCAGTTTAGTGGCCGGGCTGCGCCGTAGCGGCAGATGTTTCAGGTCGCGCATTTGCAGGGCCCGCCGCGCTATCTGCATGCAGCGCTTGGCCGCAAGCGATGGGTGGTCGTAGGCGCGACCGCTAAGATGCACCAATGCGTTTTCCCCCCCGCTTGTTGCGTGCCGCTTTGGCGCTGGCCATCGCCGCGCTGCTGTGTCTGGTCGATGCCGGACGGCGAGCGCAGCTGGCGCCTGCGCAGGCCGTCCGGATGGCCCCAGCGCAAGGGGCGGACGCTTCTCCAAGCCCAGGGCAAGCCGCGTTTGCGGGCGGACGTTGGGAGCGTACGGGGCAGGGCCATATCCCCATGCCCCAGGGCGTGCCCGCCGCGCATGCCAGCGCCTTGCTCGCAATGCCGGCCGCGCATCCCTCGGCGCTGCTGGCTTTTTGGTTTGCTGGCGACCGCGAGAGTGCGCCCAATGTCCAGATCGCCATGTCGGCGCTGGACCGTGCCAGCGGCAGCTGGTCCCCCGCCCGTATGGTGGTGGACCGCTGGGAGATGGGGGCGCAGCTAGGGTTTGGCATCCGCCGTCTTGGCAATCCGGTAGCCTGGCTG
>CANNEW010000234.1 GCA_947503685.1 Comamonadaceae bacterium
GCCACAGCGAATCGGGTGCACCCTATCTGATCGCGCAACATGTAGCGCCGCATGTGCATGTCGTCAATGCCGGCGATGGCCGCCATGCCCACCCCACCCAGGGCTTGCTGGACATGTACACCATCCGGCATTACAAAAAAGACTTTGCGAATTTAACGGTGGCCATCGTGGGCGATATCTTGCATTCGCGGGTGGCACGCTCGGACATCCACGCGCTGACCACGCTGGGCTGCGCCGAGGTGCGCGTAGTCGGCCCGCGCACCCTGGTGCCCGGCGATATGGCGAACATGGGCGTGCGTGTGTTCAACACCCTGGAAGAAGGTATCAAGGGCTGCGACGTCATCATCATGCTGCGTCTGCAAAACGAGCGCATGAACGGCGCTTTGCTGCCTTCCAGCCATGAGTATTTCAAGAGTTTTGGCCTGACCGCCGAGAAGCTGGCCCTGGCCAAGCCTGATGCCATCGTGATGCATCCGGGCCCCATCAACCGCGGCGTGGAGATCGATTCCACCGTGGCCGACGGCATGCAAAGCGTGATCCTCCCGCAAGTAACTTTCGGCATCGCAGTGCGTATGGCGGTGATGGGCATCGTCGCGGGCAATGAAGCATGAGGACCGCGCCATGAAACTACTGATTCGCAACGGCCACTTGCTTGATCCGGCCAGCGGCTTGGATGCACCGGGCGAGCTGGCGGTTGCCGACGGGCGCGTGCTGGCGAGAGGTCAAGTACCCCCAGATTTTGTGCCGACGCACACCTTGGACGCCCAGGGCTGCATGGTGATGCCCGGTTTGGTGGACTTGGCCGTGCGCTTGCGCGAGCCCGGCCATGAGCATGAAGGCATGCTCGCCTCCGAGTTGGCTGCCGCCGTGGCCGGTGGCGTGACCTGCCTGGTCTGCCCGCCCGATACCGACCCCGTACTCGACGAACCTGGCCTGGTGGAAATGCTGCGCTTTCGGGCGCAAAGCCTGCACCAGGCGCGGGTGCTGCCGCTGGGCGCACTGACCCGTGGCCTCAAGGGTGAAGTGCTGACCGAGATGCTGCAACTGAGCGAAGCCGGATGCGTGGGTTTTAGCCAGGCCGAGGTCGGTATCGCCAATACCCAGGTGCTGATGCGCGCCATGCAATACGCGCGATCTTTTGGCTACACGGTCTGGCTGCGTCCGCAGGAATTGCATTTGGGCAAGGGCGTTGCTGCCAGTGGCCCGCTGGCCACGCGCATGGGCTTAAGCGGCGTGCCGGTGGCCGCCGAGACCATCGCCTTGCACACGATTTTTGAGCTGGTGCGCGCCACCGGTGCGCGCGTGCATATCTGTCGCCTGAGCAGCGCGGCCGGTGCACAGTTGCTGCGTCAGGCCAAGGCAGAGGGGTTGCCAGTAACGGGTGATGTAAGCATCAACTCCCTGCACCTGACGGATATGGATGTGGGCTACTTTGATAGCCGCACCCGCCTCAATCCGCCGCTGCGCCAGCAACGCGACCGCGAGGCTTTGCGCCAGGCGCTGCAAGACGGCACCATCGACGCGCTGGTATCGGACCACATGCCGGTAGGCGCCGATGAAAAAGAACTGCCATTTGCCGAGGCCGAGCCTGGCGCCACCGGACTGGAGTTGTTGCTCAGTCTGGCGCTCAAGTGGGCGCGCGACAGCAAACTGCCGCTGGTGCAGGCCTTGGCCTGCGTGACGCATCGCAGTGCTGATGTGCTGGCAGCGGGCCAGGTGTCAAACGAAGGCGGCATGGGTCGCCTAGCGGTAGGCGCCAAGGCTGATATCTGCGTGTTCGATCCGCACGCGGCCTGGACGGTGCAGGCATCCGCGCTGCGCAGCCAGAGCAAGCACACGCCTTTTGGCGGCTATGAATTGCCCGGCCAAGTGCGTGCCACCCTGGTCGCTGGCCGGCTGGCCTACCAGGCGCCGGGCACGGTTGTGCACTAAACCAGCCGGCCCCGCGCAGTGCTCACGCCCTCCAAACTGCGCGGTGCCTGGCGCCTTGCGCGTCTGGTTTTACATTTGCTGCGCGGCTGGCTGACCATCCGCTGGCGTTTTCCGGGGTGGTCGCAAGCGCGACGTGACCGGGCGGTGCAGGACTGGTCGCAAGCCATGCTGGCGATTTTGGGTTTGCAGTTGCGCATCGAAGGACAGTTGCTCCAGCAAGGGCCATTGATGCTGGTGTGCAACCATATTTCCTGGTTGGATATTGCTGTGTTGCATGCTGCGGTGCATTGCCGCTTTATTTCCAAGGACGATATCCGCGCCTGGCCGGTGCTGGGCACGCTGGCCAGCGGCGGCGGCACCTTGTACATCAGCCGGGCCTCGCGCCGCGATGCGTTGCGGGTGGTGCACCAAATGGCGCAGGCCTTGCAGCAGGGCGATGTGCTGGCGCTTTTCCCCGAGGGCACTACGGGCGACGGCAGCACGGTTTTGCCCTTTCACGCCAATTTGTTGCAAGCGGCGATTGCGGCCGATGCGCCGGTGCAGGCGCTGGGCCTGCTTTTTGAAGACGCCGCCACTGGGGCGCCCAGTTTTGCGCCTTGCTATGTGGGCGATGAGGCGCTGCTTGACTCTGCCTGGCGCACGGTATGCGCGCCGCCGCTGCGCGCCGTGCTGCGTTGCGCTCCAGTGCAAAGCGCCCAGGGCCGTCAGCGGCGCGAATTCGCTAGCGCCTTGCGCGATACCGTCATTGGATTGCGCGCTGGCAGCTAAGCGATGCTCAGCCCAGCTCAGATTTGGAGGCTGGGCGGGCACTAGCCGCTCGGACCTTGAGGCGAATCGCGGTAATATCGTGGCCCCCGTGGGCAAGGCGCTCCAGCATACTGGGCTGGAGTTGGCGTAATTTGGCGGCAATGGCGGTGGACTCCACCAGCAGGCACCACACCTGGCCTTCGATGGGCCCGGCCTGCACGCCCGGGCGCAATCCGGGGGGGAGCAGTGTGGCCATGCAGCGCAAACAAGCGTTGGATTGGGCACTTAAGTCCACCAAGCGGGCCAGCGTGGGCGAGTGCATGCTGGCTTGGAGCACCGAAAACGAGGTGTTGGAGCGGCGCATCGAAACATTTCAGGGGTAGCGTATGCAATTGATTATCACGGATCCCAGGCTCTCGCGCAGTTATGTGCTGCAGACCAGCCCTGGCGGCCTTGCGCTGGCGTTGGCAGGGTTTTTCATTGCGGTGACCCTGGTCTCTGCCGTTATTTACCACTGGATTTTGCTCAAGGGCGCGCGCGAAGGCTGGCCGGTTATCAGCCAGGTGATGCGCCTGGTGGTCAAGGACGAGTTTGACCAGCGAGACCGGTATCTGCGCGAAAACATCGAGGTGCTGGCCAAACGCATGGGCGAGATGCAGGCCAAATTGATGCAAATGGAGTCGCTGGCCGAACGCGTGTCGGGCCTGGCGGGCCTGGATCCGGCGCAAGTGCGTACCACGCCTGGTCGCGGTGGCACGCTGGTGGCCGGGCGCAACATGAACCTGCAAGAGTTGCAGACCGTCATGGACCATATCGAGGTCGATACCAGCGCCCGCAACGACCTGATGACGGCGATTGAGTCGCGCTTGTTCGAGCAAAAGATCAAGAAACTGATGATTCCGACGCAAATGCCTGTGCCTGAGGTCAGCACCGGTTCGGGTTTTGGCTGGCGCATCGACCCGTTTACCGGCATGAGCGCCTTGCACCAGGGTCTGGATTTTCCGGCGCCCGTTGGCACCACGGTGCTCTCGGCAGCAGGCGGTGTAGTGGTGACCCAAGAGGTGCAAGCCCACTATGGAAACGTGATTGAGGTGGACCACGGCAATGAGGTGTTGACGCGCTACGCCCATCTTTCGCGCAGCTTTGTCAAAAAAGGGGATTTGATCAAACGCGGCCAAAAAATGGCGGAGGTGGGCAACACGGGGCGCTCCACCGGCCCGCACTTGCATTTTGAGGTCTTGGTGCGCGGCGTGGCGCAGGATCCGCAGAAATTCCTGGCCCTGGGCCGCAGCGAGACCGACAAGACGGCGAAACGCTAAAATCGTCGATTCAGCCAGGGCGGGTGTGCGGCGCATTTTGCGCAGCCTTAACGCTTTCACATCATCCACAACGGACTACCACTGCGCTGTTCTGTGAGCACTCAGGGCTCCCAGGGCAGACTATCTACCGATGCCACTCTCCTTTCTCACCAAGTTATTTGGAAGCCGCAATGACCGCCTGCTCAAGCAGTACCGCACTACCGTCACGCGTATCAGCGCGCTGGAGCCGCAGTACGAGGCCTTGAGTGACGAGGCCTTGCGCGGCAAAACGAGCGAATTCAAGGCCCGCGTGGCAGGTGGTGAGAGCTTGGACGCCATCTTGCCCGAGGCTTTTGCTGTGGTGCGTGAAGGCGCCAAGCGGGTCATGAAAATGCGCCACTTTGAC